>NZ_LGQU01000052.1:0-111471 GCF_003115935.1 Azospirillum sp. TSH20 | reverse complement strand
CCCGCCGCAGGATGGCGGCCCAGGCCGCCAGCACATCGTCGTTCAGCTTGGTCAGGATGTTGAAGCTGCCGAAGGTGACCGGCCCGCCCGACAGGCAGGGCGGCGGCGTCAGCGGAAGCTCCGTATCATCGCCGGGCGGATCATAGGCGATGAAGGCGTCGGGCATGCGCAGCACCCGCTCCGTATAGAAGGCCTCCATCCCGTCGGGCACATGGTGGCGGTCGGCGACCAGCGCATCCATGGCGGCGAGCCCGGTGGTCGCCATATAGCCGGACCACGCGACCTGCACCGGCGCCGGCTTGCGCGCGAAGACGCCGGGCCGGCCGCGGGCGTTGTGGCCGGCGAGGTCGATCAGCACGTCCGGCCGGTCATGGCGGATCCGGCTCGCCACCTCGGCGTCCGGCAGCCCGGCGACCGGGACCCACCGCGCCGCCGCCTTGCGGAAGCGGTCGGTCACGTCGTCGGACTCGGTCTGGTTGGCGTAGAGCAGCAGGCGGATGTCGTGGGCGGGCAGCGCCTCCACCGTGCGGACGGCGAACAGGCCGGCGGGGTGGCGGCGGAAATCGCCGGACAGGATGGCCACCGTCAGCGGCCCCTTGCCGGAGGTCGCCTTGCCGGGCTTGACCCAGCGCCCGCGATGGGGCGCGCCATGGACTCGGTCCCAGTCCCGATGCGCCTCAAGCACCGCCGCCGCCGTCACCCCTGGCCGGAACAGCAGGAGATAGGCTTGGTTGGAGCGCACGTCGGCCAGCGACGGATCGAGCGCCAGCGCCCGCCGGTTGCCCAGTTCCGCCGCGTCGAGCAGCCCCTGGCCCTGCCGCACCAGCGCGAGGTTGGCATGCGCCTCCGCCAGGGCCGGGTTCAGCGCCAGCGCCGTGCGGTAAGCGTCGGCCGCCGCGCCCAGCCGGTCGGCGCGCTGGCGCACCTCGCCCAGGCGCAGCAGGCAGTCGGCCAGATCCGGGCGGGATGCAATGGCATGGCGGGCGGCGCTTTCCGCGCAATCGCGGTCGCCCAGCGCCAGACGGGCGGCGGCGAGGTTGGACAGGGCCGGGGCATGGTCGGGGCGCAGGGCCAGCGCGCGGGTCAATGCCGCCGCCGCGTCCTGCGGCCGGTCCAGCGCCAGCAGCAGCGACCCTCGGTTGGCGTGCGCCTCGACGAAGGTCGGATCGTCGGCCAGGGCGGCGCGATAGGCGTCGTCGGCGTCGGCCCGCTGGCCGAGGGCGGCCAGCACGTTGCCCAGGTTGAAGCGGGCGCGGGCGTAGCCGGGACGGCGCGCCGCCGCCTGCCGGAAGGCGGTCGCCGCCTCCTCCAGCCGGCCGAGCGCCTCCAGCGCGTTCCCCAGATTGTAGAGCGCTTGGGCGAATTCCGGCCGCAGGCGGACCGCCTGCCGGTGGGCCGCCACCGCCTCCTCCAGCCGGCCGAGCGCCTTCAGCGCGCTGCCCAAATTGTCGTGATAGTCGGCGACCCGATGATTCTGCTGGATGGCGCCGCGGATCAGGGTGACGGCGCGCTCGGGCTGGCCCGACTGCAGATGGACGACCCCCAGCAGGTGGGCGGCGTCGGCATGGCCGGGCATGGCGTCGAGCACGGCATGGTAGAGGGCCGCCGCCTGGGCAAGCCGGCCGGCCTGATGATGCGCCACCGCGGCCGCCATCGCTTCCTGGATCGTCGCCATGACGACCGTCATACCGGTTGGCGGGGGCCGGTGCCAGCCCTTTCCCGGTATAGTGTGCCAAGGTGTGATGGGGGCGGGATGGCGGCGGATGGACCACCCGTATCGCCGCCGCCGGTTTTCAACACTTGACCCGGCGGGCCGGGGCGGTCAGCTTGCCGGCCTTATACAGATCTCGGCCGATCTCCATGAACCGACTGCAACGGTACCTGTTCCGCAACCTGCTGATCGCCACGCTCTATTCGACCGCCGGCCTGACGCTGACCATCTGGCTCAGCCAGTCGCTGCGCCTGATCGAGATCGTGGTCAGCGCCGGCGCGCCGATGGGCATGTTCCTGTGGCTGCTGCTGCTGACCGTGCCGACCTTCCTCGGCATCGTGCTGCCGCTGGCGCTGGTCGGGGCCGTCCTGTTCACCTACAACAAGATGGCGACGGACAGCGAGCTGGTGGTGATGCGCGCGGCCGGCGTCGGTCCCTTCTCGCTGTCGAAGCCGGCGCTGGTGCTGGCGGTGGGGGTGATGGCCGTCGTCTTCACGCTGAACATCTGGATCACCCCGGCCGCCCACCGCGAGCTGGTTCGGATGGAATACACGGTGCGCAGCGACTATTCGCAGCTGTTCCTGCGCGAAGGCGTGTTCAACGAGGTCGGCGACCGTTTCAGCGTCTTCCTGCGCGACCGCGACGCCGACGGCAACCTGCACAAGGTGCTGATCCATGACGGCCGCCAGCCGGACAAGCCGGTGACGATCATGGGCGACCGCGCGGTGATGCAGACCGGGCCGGAGGGCACGCGCTTCGTCGTCTATGACGGCAACCGGCAGGAGCTGGACCGCAAGACCAACCGGCTGTCCCAGCTGTTCTTCGACCGCTATGCCGTCGACCTGAAGGCGGTGGCTCCCCAGGCGGCGGAGCGCTGGCCGGACGCCCGCGAACGCACCACGGCGGAACTGATGGACGGCAACGTCCCGGCCCAGGACGACCGCATGCGCCGCGGCCTGATCGCCGAGCTGCACCATCGCTTCTCCTCGCCGCTGCTGGCCCTGACCTATGCGCTGGTGGCGCTGTCGGCGCTGCTGTCGGGCGAGTTCAACCGGCGCGGCCAGTCGTCCCGCGTCACCATCGCCGTGCTGCTGGTGATGGGGTTGCAGGCGGCGGCGCTGGGGCTGACCAGCCTCGCCGGCAAGGCGACGGTCTTCGTGCCGCTGATGTACGCCATGCCGCTGGTGGCGCTGCTGCCGGCCCTGTGGGTGATGTCGCGCGGCCTGAGCCTGCGGCCCGGTCGGCGGAACGGCGCACCGGATGGGACCACTTCCGGAAACGATGCGGCGGCCGGACCCGCGTCATGAGCCGCATCCTCTTCATCACCTCCAACCGTCTGGGCGACGCGGTGCTGTCGACCGGACTGCTCGACCATCTGACCCGGACCTATCCGGAGGCCCGGCTGACCATCGCCTGCGGGCCGCTGCCGGCGCCGCTGTTCCGCGCCGTGCCGGGGCTGGAGCGGCTGATCCCGCTGGCCAAACGCTCCTACGCCCGGCATTGGCTGCGGCTGTGGCTGGAGTGCGTGGGCACGCGCTGGGATCTGGTGGTCGATCTGCGCAACTCGGCGGTCGGGCGGCTGGTGCCGGCCCGGCGCCGCGCCTTCCACGCCAAGGCCGCCCGCCCGATGCACAAGGTGGAGGAGAATGCCGCCGTGCTGGGCCTGTCGCCGCCGCCGGCCCCGCGTCTGTGGATCGACGCGGCGGCGAGGGAGCAGGCCGACGCCCTGATCCCCGCCGGCACCGGCCCCTTCCTCGCCATCGGGCCGACGGCCAACTGGCTGGGCAAGGAATGGCCGGCCGACCGCTTCGCCCGGCTGGCGCTGCGCCTGACCGGGGAGGGCGGGCCGCTGGCCGGTGCCCGGGTGGCGGTGCTGGCCGCTCCGCCGGAGCGCGAGCGGGCGCGGCCGGTGCTGGACGCGCTGGGATCGAAGGCCATCGACCTGACCGGCCGCACCGACCCGATGGCTGCCGCCGCCTGCCTGGAGCGGGCGGCGCTCTATGTCGGCAACGACAGCGGGCTGATGCACATCGCGGCGGCGGCGGGCGTGCCGACCGTCGGGCTGTTCGGCCCCGGCTATCCCGCCATCTACGGTCCTTGGGGCCCGCGCGGCCGGGTGGTGACCAGCAGCGTGCCGCAGGCGGATTTGCTGGCCCGGGTGGCCGCCGACCCCGACGACCGCGGCCTGATGGACGGCATCGGCGAGGAGCGGGTGGTGGAAACCGCAATCGAACTCCTGTCCGAAGCGCATAAGACTTGTGACCAGTTTGCGGCAAGGGCCTGCGGACCGGCCGAAGTACCCCCGTTGCGTTGACAAAGCCCGTCGGATAACCGACACTTCCGCGACGAAGCAAAGGGGCAGGTCCGCCCCACCGGATGGGTTTTCCCCCGAGGGTTTGGAATGAAGCCGACTCCCACCTACGCCAACAAGCCGACCTCGGACAATCCGCGCGACGTCGAGGCTTGGGCCCTGGCGGAAGCGGCGCGCCGTATCATCGCCGCCAGCCATGCCAAGGACGAAAAGGCCTTTCGCGAGGCTCTTCAGCTGAATCAGCGCCTGTGGACGATCTTCCAGGCCGCGATCACCGAAGAGGATTGCGGCCATCCGCCGGAGGTCCGTACGAACATCGCGGCCCTGTCGCTGCTGGTCGACCGCGAGACGACCAACCGTCTGGTCGACCTGGATTTCGCCAAGATCGACACGTTGGTCAACATCAACCGCAACGTCGCCAGCGGCCTGACCGCCCAGGGGCAGTTCATCGCCGCCCAGCAGGCGACCCAGCCGCATCCGGAAACGCCGCAGACCGCCGCTCTGCAGGCGCCTGCCGCCCAGGCCGCTCCGGCGCCGGGCCAGCCGCCCGCCGCCATGCGCCCGGCCGTGCCGCCGCGCCCGATGACGGCCCCCGATGCCGCCCCGGTCAACCGCGAGTCCCTGCGCATTTCGATCTGAGCGGTATCGGGATCGACAAGAGAAAGGCCGGCGCTCCGATGGGGCGCCGGCCTTTTTGATTCTTTCCAGACTTCTGAAGCATCAGAGCGTTTTTCGGCCGTCATCCCCGCGAAGGCGGGGATGACGGCCGAGGAGAGGGGTGGGAACTGCCCTCACTCCGCCGGAACCTCGCGTTCCAGTTCCTCCAGCCAGATGCGGGCGTTGCCGTCGGACGGGGCGCGCCAGTCGCCGCGGGGCGACAGCGAGCCGCCGGCCGACACCTTCGGGCCGTTCGGCATGGCGGAGCGCTTGAACTGGCTGAAGCCGAAGAAGCGGCGCAGGAACACGCGCAGCCAGTCGCGAATCTCGGCCGGGCTGTAGGCGCGGCGTTTCTCCAGCGGATAACCCTCCGGCCAGTCGCCCTTGGCGACGTCGCCCCAGGCATGGCGGGCCAGGAAGGCGATCTTCGACGGGCGGAAGCCGTAGCGCAGCACGTAGAACAGGTTGAAATCCTGCAGATCATACGGCCCGACCACGGATTCGGAGCTTTGCAGCGCCTTGTCCGACCCGGCCGGCACCAGTTCCGGCGAGATCTCCGTCTTCAGGATGGCGTCCAGCGTCTCCGACACCTCCTGCTGGAACTGGCCGGTGCGGCTGACCCAGCGGATCAGGTGCTGGATCAGCGTCTTGGGCACGCCGGCATTGACGTTGTAGTGGGACATCTGGTCGCCGACGCCATAGGTGCACCAGCCCAGCGCCAGTTCCGACAGGTCGCCGGTGCCGAGCACGAGGCCGTTGTTGTGGTTGGCGAGGCGGAACAGGTAATCGGTGCGCAGGCCGGCCTGGACATTCTCGAAGGTAACGTCATACACCGCCTCGCCGCGGGCGAAGGGATGCTCCATGTCCTTCAGCATCTGGTTGGCGGCCGGCCGGATGTCGAGTTCCTTGGCCGTCACCCCCAGCGCCGTCATCAGCCGCCAGGCGTTGGACTTGGTGCCCTCGCTGGTGCCGAAGCCGGGCATGGTGTAGGCGAGGATGCCCGAGCGCGGCAGGCCCAGCCGGTCCATGGCGCGGGCGGCGACGATCAGGGCGTGGGTGCTGTCCAGACCGCCCGACACGCCGATCACCACCGTGCCGATGCCGGTGGCGCGCAGCCGCTGTACCAGCCCGGCGACCTGGATGTTGTAGGCCTCGTAGCAGTCCTGCTCCAGCCGTTCGGCGGCGGCCGGAACGAAGGGCAGGCGCGGCACCACGCGCAACAGCCCGACATCCGCCTCCGGCGCGTCCAGGCGGAAGGCGACCGTGCGGAAGCCTCCGGACGCTTCGCCGAACAGGCGCCGGTTGTCGTCGAAGGTGCCCTGGCGCAGCCGTTCCTGGCGCAGCAGGTCGAGATCGACATCGGCCACCGCCATCTGGGCGCCGTCCGGGAAGCGGTCGGTCTCCGCCAGCATCTCGCCGTTCTCGAAGATCGAGGTCTGGCCGTCCCAGGCAAGGTCGGTGGTCGATTCGCCGGTCCCGGCCGACGAATAGAGATAGGCGGCGAGGCAGCGCGCCGATTGCGACTTGGCCAGCAGGCGGCGGGTGTCGGACTTGCCGATGGTGATGTTGCTGGCCGACAAATTGGCCAGCACGGTGGCGCCGGCGAGCGCGGCCATGGTGCTGGGCGGCGCCGGGACCCACAGATCCTCGCAGATCTCGGCATGGACGACCAGACCGGGCTGATCCTCGGCGGAGAACAGCAGGTCGGGTCCGAAGGGGGCGGTCAGGTCGCCGATGCGGATCGTCCCGCCTTCGGTGCCGGCGCCGGAGGCGAATTGCCGCCGCTCGTAGAATTCGCGGTAGTTCGGCAAATGCTGCTTCGGCACCACGCCCAGCAGCTCGCCGCGCTGGATCGCCACCGCCGTGTTGTAGAGCCGCCCGTCATAGAGCAGCGGCGCGCCGACCAGCAGCAGCGGCATCAGCCCGGTCGAAGCCTGGACCAGATCGAGGATCGCCTGTTCCACTGCGTCGATCAGCGGGTCCTGCATCAGCAAATCGTCGATGGCATAGCCGGACAGCGCCAGTTCGGGAAACAGGGCCACCGCCACCGACTTGTCGTGGCAGGTGCGCGCGGCCTCCAGCACGGCGGCGGCGTTGGCCGACGGATCGGCCGGGGTGCAGCGCGTGGTACAGGCGGCAACCCGCGCGAATCCGTGGCGATAGATCGAGGTGAAGCTCATGACCCGTTCCTGCTGCCTTGCATGCCCGTGACGCTCCCGGATGTGGCGCCCCGGATGTGGTGCCTGGGGAAGCAAACATAGCAGGAATTTCGCGCGCGTCAGGTCTCCCGTCCCGATGGTGCGCGGCTTTCGGTCCAATCGGACGCCGCCGGCTTGGCCTTCCGCACAAGATGCTTCAGACACGATACATTCGTTATAAAACCAAAGTCAAATCGATACCTCATAGGATGCATTCCAATTAAAATGATGACGGTGGAGGAGAAGACCTGCGACAGCCAAGTTGACCAAACCAAGTGCGGCGGATATAGCCAAAGGCTCGCCTGCGCCAATAACCGACGGCCCACCCTGGAAGGACTTGTTTATCGCCGTGTCGACGGAAACACCGGTCACGCAACCCGACGTGAACAAAACAACACCGCAGGAGAATGCGGAGGTTGCGATCATGCCGGCGGAAAATGGCGCGCCGCCGGAGCAGGCCTGCTGTATCGTCGGCATCGGTGCCTCGGCTGGCGGGCTGGAGGCGTTGCAGCGTTTCTTCGATGCGGTGCCGGGCGACAGCGACCTCGCCTATGTCGTGGTCCAGCACCTGTCGCCGGTGCACAAGAGCCTGATGGTCGATCTGCTCGCCAAGCACACCGAGATGGAGGTTGTGCAGGCGACCGACGGCGTGCCGGTCCAGCGCAACACCGTCTATCTGTTGCCGCCGGGCAAGCATTTGACCATCGACGACGGCCGCCTGCGGCTGACCACCAAGGATGCCGGCAGCGGCATGAGCCTGCCGATCGACATCTTCCTGACCGCGCTCGCCCGCGACCAGGGGCCGTTCGCCATCGGGCTGATCCTGTCGGGCACTGGGTCGGACGGCACGCGCGGCCTGATGGCGATCAAGTCGGCGGGCGGCTTCACCGCGGTCCAGCAGCCGGAGACGGCGCAGTTCGACGGCATGCCGCGCAGCGCGCTCGCCACCGGGCAGATCGACGCCACTTTGCCGCCGGAAGACCTGCCGGCCCGGCTGATCGAGCATGCGCGCAAGGCACTGACCCGCGCCCGTCCCATGCCCGCCCGCCAGCGGCGCGAGGACGGCGACGATCCGCTTGCCCAGATCATCGCGGTCATCCGCTCCGTCACCGGGGTCGATTTCTCGCATTACAAGCTGGCGACGCTGCTGCGGCGGATCGAACGGCGCATGCAGGGCGCCGGGCTGGAGTCGATGGAGGAGTATGCCGCCCTGCTGCGGCGGAACAGTGCCGAAGCGGTCAATCTCTACAAGGAGATGCTGATCGGCGTTACCCGCTTCTTCCGCGACGACGCGGCCTTCCGCGTCCTGGCCGACCGGGTGATCCCCGGCCTGCTCGCAAACCGCAGCCCGACCGACATGGTCCGCGTCTGGGTCTGCGGCTGCGCCAGCGGGGAGGAGGCCTATTCCCTCGCCATCCTGTTCGCCGAGGCGCAGGAACGGCTGGGACGCAGTTTCGACGTCAAGATCTTCGCCACCGACATCGACCAGGACAGCATCGAGGCGGCGAGCCTGGGCGAGTATCCGCGCGCCATCGCCGAAGACGTGTCGCAGGAACGGCTCGCCCGCTTCTTCACCGCGCAGGGCGAGAGCTATGTGGTGGCGCGCGACATCCGCCGCATGGTGGTGTTCGCCGCCCACAACATCATGCGCGACCCGCCCTTCACCAAGATCGACCTGCTGAGCTGCCGCAACCTGCTGATCTATATGGACCAGCCGCTGCAGCGCAAGGTGCTCAGCCTGTTCCAGTACGCGCTGCGCCAGGGCGGTTTCCTGTTTCTGGGCACCAGCGAGACGCTGGGCGACCTGCAAGGCGATTTCCACACGGTGGACAGCCGCAACAAGGTCTTCCAGAGCCTGCGCGCCGGGTCGTTCCGGCTGTCGCGGCTGCTGGTGCCCACCGTTTCGGCCCCGCTGGCGCGGCATGGCGAGGACGGCGGATCCCACGCGATGGAGGAGGGGGCCGCCATCGACGAGGCGATGGCCGCGCTGATGAAGGCCTATGTGCCGCCCTGCCTGCTGGTCAACGAACAGATGACGATCATGCATGTGTTCGGCGACGCCTCCTCGCTGCTGAAGGTGCCGCCGGGCGAGGCGACGCTGAACGTGCTGAAGCTGCTGCCGTCGTCGGTCGCCATGGTGACGGGCACCGCGCTGAACCGCGCCTTCCGCTCCGGCGAGGAGTTCGCGCTGTCCAACATCCCGGTGAAGGACCGCGAAGGCGTGGCGGCGATCAGCCTGCGCGTCCAGCCCTATGTCGCGCGCAAGACCGGGCGCCGCTTTGCCCTGGTGGTGCTGGACCGCGCCAACCTGCGGCCGCTGTCGGTGCCGGATTCCGACTTCGACCTGAATGCCGACGCCGCCGAACGCATCCGCGGGCTGGAGCAGGAGCTGCTGTCGCGCGGCGAGAACCTGCAGGCGACCATTGAGGAGCTTGAAACCGCCAACGAGGAACTGCAGGCGACGAACGAGGAACTGCTGGCCTCCAACGAGGAATTGCAGAGCACCAACGAGGAACTGCAGTCGGTCAACGAGGAGCTTTACTCCGTCAACGCCGAATATCAGGCGAAGGTGGAGGAGCTGACGGAGATCACCAACGACCTGGACAATCTGCTGCGCTCGACCGAGATCGGCACGGTGTTCCTGGACGGCGACTTCGTCATCCGCCGCTTCACCCCGGCGGCGGCCGGCTTCATCAACATCATCCCGCGCGACATCGGCCGCTCCATCGCGCACCTGTCGACCAACATCGACTATCCGAACTTTCTGGGCGACATCCGCAAGGTGTTCGACGGGCACGAGGCGATGGAGCGCCATGTCCGCGTCCATGACGGCCGCTGGGTGCTGACCCGCATCCTGCCCTACCTGACCGACAAGAATCAGGTCGGCGGCGTGGTGGTGACCTTCGTCGACGTGACCGACACCAAGCTGGCGGAAGAGCGGCTGCAGAAGGTGCTGGACAGCCTGCCGGAGCATATCGCCGTCACCGACCGCGAGGGCCGGATCGTCATGGTGAACGCCGCGTGGCAGAGCTTCGCCCAGCGCAACGGCGCCCCGGCGATGGAGCGTTGCGGCGTCGGCAGCAACTATCTCGACGTCTGCCTCACTCCGGAGGAGCGGGAAAAGGACGGCATCGGCCGCGCGGTGCATGACGGTCTGCGCCGCATCCTGGACGGCGAAGCCGACCACTTCACCATCGAATATCCCTGCCATTCGCCCGACGAGCAACGCTGGTTCCTGATGCACGCCACCCGCCTGAACGACCATGGCGGCGGCATCGTCGTCAGCCACATCAACATCACCAACCGCAGGCTGATGGAGTTGCAACTGGACGGGGCCGGTAAGGCCGGCGGAGGCGAGAAATGAGCGAGGACTCCTCCGGCCGCCTGCGGCGCCGTGCCGAAACCATCCTCAGCGGCGGAAATTTCGAGGCGGCGGACGTCACCGCCACCTCGATGAAGGAACTGCTGCACGAACTGTACGTCCATCAGGCCGAACTGGAGATCCAGAACGAGGAGTTGCGCGGCGCCCAGCAGGCGCTGGAGGCGTCGCGCCTGCAATATCTCCAGCTTTTCCAGTCGGTGCCGCTGGCCTGTCTGGCCGTCAACGCCGCCGGCATCGTCGGTGAGGCCAACGGTGCCGCCGAACGGCAGTTCGGCCTGCCGATGCTGCGGCTGAAGGGGCGGCCGCTGACGCTGCTGGTCGACAGTGTCGATCATGGCCGGCTGTTCACCGCCCTCGGCCGGCTGCGCGACGGCGGCGAGTGGATCCGGCAGGAGTTCCGCTTCCTCGGGCCGCAGGGCACGATCATGGACGGGCTGACCGACGCCCGCCGGGTCACGCTGGACGACAGCGACCGCGGCGACGTGCTGTTGACCATCACCGACCTGACCGAGCGCAACGCCTGGCTGCGCGAGGTGCAGCAGGCCCGCGACGACGCCGAGCGGGCGCGCGCCGACTATCACCACATCCTGCAATCGGTCGGCGACGGCATCCTGGGGGTCGACGCCGACGGCCGCATCCGTTTCGTCAACGCTGCGGCGACGGCGATGACCGGGCATCTCGATCTCGACCTGATCGGCCGGCCGCCGTCGGACCTGCTGGCCGGCCCGGCGCCGGAGACCGAGGCAGGGTTGCCGGTCGGGGAGGGCGACGCGGTTCCGACCGGCGGGGCGGCCCGCGCGCTGGCTCTGTCGCTGACCGATGGCCGGCCCCGCCGGGTCGCCTGTGAAAAGCTGCGTCGCGAGGATGGCGGCACGCTGCTGGTGGAAATCTCCATCTCGCCGATGCTGGCGTCGGGCAAGCGCCTCGCCCCGATGGAGGAGCGCATCCAGGGCGCCGTCGTCGCCTTCCGCGACGTCACCGCGCGACGGACGGCGGAAGCGGCGCTGAACCTCAGCGAACGGCGGCACCGGGTGCTGGTGCAGTCGCTGCACGACGCGCTGGCGATGACCGCTGCCGACGGCCGCAACCTGCTGGCGAATGCCATGGCGGAGCGGCTGCTGGACGGCCCGGCCCGCGCGCTGCTCGACCCCACCGCGTCCGCCTATGACGCGGCGGACGGGCAGCCGGCGCCGACCACCGCCGGCCGCCGCTTCATCGACGCCAACGGCAACCGCCTGCACGGGCTTCCTCCCGCGGCGGAGGCGGCGCGCAGCGGCAAGCCGGTGGTCGAACGCATCATCGGCGTGGTCGAGGGGGAGGAGGCGACCGCGCCCACCCGCTGGCTGCGGGTGTCGAGCCATCCCGTCGCCGATCAGGCCGGCGGGGTGGAGGCCGTGGTGTCCAGCGTCGCCGACATCACCGCGGTGAAGGCGCTGGAGCGCGACCTGAACGTGGCGCTGGACGCCCGCGAACGCTTCCTGGCGGCGGCGAGCCACGATCTGCGCCAGCCGGTGCAGGCCTTGCTGCTGCTGTCCGACCTGCTGCTGAGGGAAAGCCTTCCCACCGGGGCACGGCGGATGGCGGAGCAGATCCAGTCGTCGCTTGGCGGACTGGGCGGCATGCTGGACGGGATGCTCGACATCTCCAAGCTGGAAGCCGGGCTGGTGGCCCCCAATCCGGAACCCGTCGACATCGCCGCCCTGCTGGCCCGGCTGCATGGCGAATTCGCTCACGCGGCCGAAAAGGGCGGGCAGAGCCTGCGTCTGGTGGCTCCGCCGCTGACGACGCGGACCGATCCGGGACTGCTGGAGCGGGTGCTGCGCAACCTGCTGACCAACGCGCTGCGCTACGCCCCCGGCGGCCGGGTGCTGCTCGGCGCCCGTCGGCGCGGCGACCGCCTGCAGATCGAGGTGTGGGACAACGGCATCGGCATCGCCGACCAGCATATCGGCCGGATCTTCCAGGACTTCTTCCAGGTCGGCAACGCCGCCCGCGACCGGCGGGAAGGGCTGGGGCTGGGGCTGAGCATCGCCCGGCGGCTGGTCACCATGCTGGGCGGGGTCATCGACGTGACCTCCTCGCTCGGCCGCGGCAGCCGCTTCACCGTCAGCCTGCCGCTGACGGAACCCAAGGCGGAAGGCAGGGAGTGGGCCGATGCCGAGGGGAGCGCTGCGGACAGCCTCGCCGGCGACGGCACCGACCGTCTGGTCATGCTGGTGGAGGACGACGCCGTCATCCGCATGGCGCTGGTCCTGATGCTGGAGGATTGGGGCTATCGCGTGTTGGAGGCGGGCAGCGGGGCGGAGGCGGAACAGCTTCTGGACAGCCTGATCGACGCGGGCGAAACGCCCGACCTGATCCTCGCCGACTATCGCCTGCCGGAAGGGACCACGGGGCTGATGGTGATGGACATGGTCCGCCGCCGCCTGTCGCGCGACGTTCCCGGCGTTCTGCTGACCGGCGACACCTCGGCCGACCGTCTGCGCGAAGCGGCCGGCGCGCAGTGCGCTCTGCTGCACAAGCCGATCCAGCCCGCCCGCCTGCAGGACACGCTGGCGTCGGCGCTGGGCCGGTGACGGTGGAGTCCTGTCATATTGGGGGTAGTGCCCATAGCCTTTTTCCAGCGCCGTTTCATTTGACTCACGTCAATGCCGCCACTGCGAGAAGATACAGACTGCTCGGGCTACGGATCGGGCAGTCGTCGGCGTGAAGCGGGAACGGGCCATGTCCATCAACACGGATGCCAGCATTGCGCGCCGGATGGTGCGCGCCCGTGCCGCCAGAGTATCGGCATTGCTGCTCGGCGGCCTGTTCGTCGGCTTCCTGCTGCTTGTCACCGTGTTCATCGAGTATCGGCGCGCCATCGACTGGGTCGACCACACCCGCGAGGTGATCTCTGCCGTCGAGGCTTTGCAATCCGCTCTCTCGGACACGGAATCCGGCGAGCGGGGATACCTGCTGCTGCGGGACCCTGGTCATCTCGCCGCCTACGAGGAGGCGAGGGAGCACAGCCGTCGATTGTTGGACAGCGTCGGGTCGCTGACCGCCGACAACCCGGTTCAGCAGGACACGTTGAAGGCCTTGCGTGCCCTGACCGCCCAAAGGCTGGACCAGATCGGCGAGGTGCTGCGGCAGGCCGCCGAAAGCGGGCTGGAGCAGGCACTGGCGACCATCCGTGAGGGGAAGGGCGCCAGCACGATGGCCGAGATTCGCCGCCTGACCGCCACCATGCGGGCGGAGGAGGACATGCTGCTCGCCCGCCGCAGCCGCCACGCCACCATCCTCGAACTGCTGATGATCGCCTATGGGCTGCTGTTCGTGACGGTCACCGGCTGGCTCGGCTACACGACCGTCCGGCGGCTGGAGCTGGACTATCAGGCGGAACGGGCGGAGGGGCAGGCGCTGGCCCTGGCGCTGCAGGAGAACCGCATCTTGCTGGACGAGGTGAACCACCGGGTGAAGAACTCGCTGCAGATCGTCGCCAACCTGCTGCGGACACAGGCGCTCCGTCATCGCAGCCAGGAGGTGCGGCAGGAATTGCTGGACAGCAGCAGCCGCGTGCTGGCGATCGCCGAGGTCCATCGCCGCCTCTACGGCGACGGTGCGGTGTATGACACGGTCGAACTGTCGGACCTGATCCGCAGCATCGCCGAGAACGCGGTCCCGTCCAGCGGCGCTGGCGGCGGCGAGCCGGCGATGAGTGTGGCGGTGGGCACGCCGCTGGCGGCGCCGGTCGACACCGCGGTCCCGGTGGCGCTGATCGTCAACGAACTGCTGACCAACAGCTACAAGCACGCCTTCCCCGATGGGCGGACCGGCACCGTCAGGCTGGACATGGAGGTGGAGGGGAACGAGGTCCGCATCGACGTCGCCGACGACGGCATCGGCCTGCCCGACGAGGTCGCCAGCAGCAGCGGTGGTGGCTTCGGGCTCAACACGGTCCGCAATCTGACGCGGCAGATAAGGGGGCGGCTGGAGATCGAACGTTTGACTCCGGGCACGCGCTTCCTTTTAACTTTCCCCATGAAGCCGGGAACGCCAACCCAGGCGTGACGTTTCCGGACATTGTGCAAAAATTACAAGAAAAACAATGAAGATACTGATCATAGAAGACGAATTTCTGATCGCCGAGGGCGTGGCGCTGACGCTTCAGTCCGCCGGCCACGAGGTGACGGGGATCGCCGAGGATCTGCCCTCCGCCCTCGCCCTGGCCGGGAAGGAGAGGCCCGACATGGCCTTCGTCGACATCAAGCTGGCCAACGGATCGAACGGGCTGGACGTCGCCCGCGAACTGAAGGCGCTGGGGATTCCGTGCGTCTTCGCCACCGGGAACCCGCCCAGCAAGGCCCAGGCCGGCGGCATCGGGCTCGGCTATATCGCCAAGCCGTTCTCGCCGCGCGTCCTGGTGCAGACCGCCGCCTTCGTCTCCCGGCTGCTGTCGCCCTGCGCCCCGTCGGCGGCGGCGCCCAGCGGGTTCGTCACCCTCTAAGAAGCGACGTTTTCAGAAGCCGGTGAAGCGGGTGAACGCCTCGGCCGGTTCCCGCTCGGTCGGGAAGTTGTTTTCCGGGGCCGACCAGTTGGCGAAGCCCAGCGCCATGCCGCTGGCGATGATTTCCGTGTCGGGCAGCCCCAGATGGCGGGCGGTGATGGCGTGGCGGTAGCAGAAGGCCGCCTGCGGGCAGGTCTCCAGCCCGAAGCCGCGGGCGACGATCATGACATTCTGCATGAACATGCCGAGATCGAGCCAGGCACCCTTGCCCATGTCGCGGTCGATGGAGAAGAACAGGCCAACCGGCGCGCCGAAGAACAGCCAGTTGCGGCCATGCTGACGCGCCATCCGCTCGCGGTCGCCCTTGCCGATGCCGATCGAACCGTAGAGCGCCCATCCCACCGCCCGGCGGCGGCCGAGATAGGGCTCCCGCCAGTTCTCCGGGTAATAGGGATATTCCGGCACCTCCGGCTCCCCCGCTTCATGGGCGGCCAGCAGGTCCGCCGACAGGGCGGCGCGCGCCTCCCCGGCGATGGCATGGACCTTCCAGGGCTGGATGTTGGAACCGCTCGGCGCGCGGGCGGCGAGGTCGAGGATGCGCAGCACCGTCTCCCGCTCCACCGGCGTTGGCAGGAAGGCGCGGATGCTGCGCCGGCCGGCGACGGCATCGAGTGCGGAGAGGGGAGGGGCGTCGCTCATCCCTCGATCTCCACCGTCGGCTCGTGCCGGACCGGGAAGTTGACGGAGCGGGCGATGAAGCATTTCTGCGCGGCGTCATGGTGCAGGGCCAGCGCCTTGCCGGCATCCGATCCCGGCGCCAGGGTCACCCGCGGCCGCAGCACGACGGTGGTGAACTGGCCGGCGCCGTCGGCCTCCTCTTCCATCACCCCCTCGGCATCGTCGCTGTAGGCGGTGACGACGATTCCGGCGACCGAGCAGAGATGCAGGTACCAGAGCTGATGGCATGAGGACAGGGCGCCGACCAGCATCTCCTCCGGGTTCCAGCGCGCCGGATCGCCGCGGAAGGCCGGATCGGAGGTGGCGGGAATGGCCGGCTTGGTCCCGGCGGTCAGCTCGTGGTCGCGGCTGTAGGCTTTGTAGGCAGAGGTGCCGGTGCCGAGATTGCCGGTCCAGCCCAGCCGGACGGCATAGCGGTGTTGCCTGTTCGCCATGAACTTCCTCCCTTCCTACTGCATCACGATCATCAGAAGCGCCGGCAGTCCGACGAAGGCCATGGCGGTGGACCCCAGCACCATGCCGGCGACATCCTCCGGCGAATTGCCGTAGCGCAGCGCCCATAGATAGTTGAAGACCGCCACCGGCATCGAGCTTTGCACCAGCACCACGCCGCGCGTCGTCCCGGTCAGCCCCAGCGCCCAGGCCACCAGCAGCCCCATGGCGAAGCCCACAGCCAGCCGGAAGGCCGACATCGACAGCGCCCGCACCGCCCCCGACAGCCGCAGCTTCGACAGCGCCACCCCCAGCGAGAACAGCATCAGCGGCACGGCGCAGTTGCCCAGCAGCGTGGTGGTGTTGCCGATCCACACCGGCAGCGGCAGCCCGGCCAGCTGGATCGCCACCGCCAGCGCCACCGCGTAGATCGTCGGCGTGCGCGCCATCTGCCCCAGGTCGAACCGCCCGGCGGCCAGCGCCGGCCCCAGCGTGAACTGGCCGACCGCCATCACCGCATAGAACAGCACGGCAAGGCTGAGGCCGTTCTCGCCGAAGGCGAACAGGCAGACCGGCAACCCAAGGTTGCCGGCGTTGGGAAAGGCCATCGCCGGCACATAGACCCGCAGCGACAGCCCGCTCGCCAGCAGCACCGGGATCGACGCCAGCGCGGTCAGCGCCATGCAGGCGGTCGCCGCCAGCGCCATCTCCCCCATCACGTCGGCCGACAGGTGCAGCCGGGTCAGGGCGGAAAAGACCAGGCAGGGCGACGACACGTTGATCGCGAAGGTGGTGATGAAGGCGCTGTCGTAGGGAAGCTTTCGACGGGTCCAGCCATAGCCCAGCGCCGCCACAAGGAAGACCGGGGCCAGCACCGCGAAGGCGTCGGACAGAAGGGCGAAGGCGGGCATGGAGGCGGTCGGGATCCCGTGCTGCAACCGGTGGGTGGACGAATTGTCCGTCACCATGGCGGCATTCCCGCGCTGCGTCATCCCCCCAAGCCCAAGCCGCCGCGCAAGGCAGCCGCGCAAAGGATCAGTTTGCGCGTCGGGGCCGGTGTCCATCCCGAGTCGTGACACTGTGGGCGGGCGATGGCGGCGTCCCTCACGGCCGGAAGGGGTGTCGGGAAGGCCCCGGCCGGACAAGCATGGCTTTTGAGCAACCTTTATCACGAGTCAGTAACGATTTGTAACGAAGCTTGAGCCATAAGGGGGCACCCACTAAGGTGGAATGGCCCCATTCCGCGGATCCGCATGACAACTTCGTCCGGCGCCAAGACCGTTGTTCGCCCTCTGAACAATAAGGCGCAGCAAGCCAAACGACAGTCGAGCCTGAAGAGTCGCCGGTTCTCGCTGCGGTCGGTTCTGCTCTGGATTCTGTTGTTGCTGTCGGCGGGTTTGTTTCTTGCGCTGGCGGCCCTGCCCGTTGGAAGATTTGCCAGTGCCGCCATTTCCGCCGGCGTGGTTGCGGCGGCCTTCGTGCTGGGGCGCTTCGCCCAGCGCTTCTGGCATGCCCGCACGCTGACCGTGCTGCTGCTGGCCTTCGTCACCTTCCGCTATTTCTTCTGGCGGCTGACCGGCACGATGCCGCCGGTGGACGATCTGGTGAACTTCATCCCCGGCGTGACGCTGTTCGCGGCCGAGGCGCTGTCCTTCGTGCTGTTCCTGACCTCGCTGTTCGTCATCATCGATCCAGTCGCCCGCGAACCGTCGGAGCCGACGGGCGATCCCGCCCTCTGGCCCAGCGTCGACGTCTACATCCCCTCCTACAACGAGGAGCCGGAGCTGCTGGAGACGACGCTGGCCGCCGCGGTCTGCATCGACTACCCGCGCGACAAGCTGCACGTCTATCTGCTGGACGACGGCGGCACCGACCAGAAGCTGGCCCACGCCAACCCGGAACAGGCCGCAGCCGCCAAGGCGCGGCGCGAGACGTTGCAGGCGCTGTGCGAGCGGCTGCAGGTCACCTACATGACCCGGCCGCGCAACGAGCATGCCAAGGCCGGCAACATCAACCACGCCTTTCACAAGACGTCGGGCGACCTGCTGCTGATCCTGGATGCCGACCATGTGCCGACGGTCGGCATCCTGAAAGCGACGGTGGGATTCTTCCAGCAGGACGCCGGCCTGTTCCTGGTGCAGACGCCGCATTTCTTCGTCAATCCCGACCCGGTCGAATACAACCTCGGCACCTTCGAGCGGATGCCGAGCGAGAACGAGATGTTCTATTACTCGATCCAGCCAGGGCTCGACCGCTGGAACGGCTCCTTCTTCTGCGGGTCGGCCGCCATCCTGCGCCGCGCCGCGCTGGAGGAGGTCGGCGGCTTCAGCGGCGACACGGTGACGGAGGATTGCGAGACCGCGCTGGAGCTGCATTCGCGCGGCTGGCGCAGCGTCTATCTGCCGCGCCCGCTGATCGCCGGGCTGCAGCCGGAAACCTTCGACAGCTTCATCGCCCAGCGCTCGCGCTGGACCCAGGGCATGATCCAGCTGTTCCTGCTGAAGAACCCGCTGTTCAAGCGCGGGCTGACCATGTCGCAGCGGCTCTGCTACACCAGCACCATGCTTTACTGGTTCTTCTGGTTCTGGCGGCCGATCTTCCTGCTGTCGCCGCTGTGCTACGCGCTGTTCGGGCTGGAGATCTACCGCATCAACCTGCCGGACTTCGCCTGCTTCGTCATTCCGCACGTCTTCGCCGCCGCCTTCCTGTCGCAGTTTCTGCACGGGCGGATGCGCTGGCCGCTGTTCTCGGAACTGTACGAATACCTGCAGTCCTTCCACGTCTCCCGCGCGGCGCTGGCGACGATGATCCGGCCGCGCGACCCGGTGTTCAAGGTGACCGCAAAGGGCCAGTCGGTGGACGAGGACGGCTTCTCGCCGCTCGCCACGCCCTTCATCGTCACCACGCTGCTGCTGGCCGCCGGTCTGGGCGCCTGCGCCTGGCGCTATTCGATCTTCCCGGAACACCGCGCCGCCATCGTGCCGGTGGCGGTGTGGTGTTCGCTGAGCTTCCTGCTGGCGCTGGGCGGCCTCGCCGTCGTCTATGAGCGCAAGCGCGTCCGCCGGCAGGAGCGTTTCACCGTCGACCGCCCGGCGGCGCTGAAATTCGAGGACGGGACCAGCATCGACCTGACGGTCGCCGACGTGTCGGCCGGCGGCGTCGGGCTGGTGGTCGATCCGCAATGGCGCGATCTGCTGGCCCAGCCCGACCGCACGCCGGTCCTGACCATCGCCGCGACGGAGACGGAGGCGGCGACCACCACCGGCGTGCGCATTTTCCGCATCGAGATGCGCGGCGGCGAGCTGGCGGTCGGCGCCGGATTCGCCCCGCGCGACCGCCAGGACATCGTGGAGATGGCGCGCTTCGTCTTCGGCAACAGCGTCGGCTGGGACATCTTCCTGGACCGCAAGCGGGTGGCCGCGCCGACCTTCTTCGGCGGGTTGCTCTTCTTCGCCACTCGGGTGGTGCCGCGGCTGGGGCATGTGCTGCTGGCTCTGCCCGGCGCGCTGCGGCGTATCGTGACCTTCCAGGCTCCGTAACGGCGATGGCGGGCATGCGCAATCATACCGGTGTTCGCCGGGCCGGCTGGATGCTGCTGGCTCTGCTGTCCCTGTGGATCGGCTGGGCGCCGCCGGTGCTGGCGGCTGACAAGCGGGTGATCCCGCTGTCGAACCTGCGCGACGACCAGCCGGACGTCACCCTCAACGGCGAGACGGAGACGGTGGTCCTGCGCGCCGTCCTGCCGCCGGTGGTCGGGCTGACCTCCGCCGTGCTGGCGCTGACCTACGAGAACGGCATCGACATCCTGCCCGAGAAGGGGGCGATGTCGGTCTTCATCAACGGCTCGCCGGTGGCCGACCTGCCGCTTTCCGCCTTCCGGGGACCGGTCAACGCCTCCATCACCCTGCCGGGCAGCCTGATTCGTCCCGGCGAGAACCAGATCGTCTTCCAGACCAGCGCCCAGCACCGCGCCATCTGCACGGTCCGCGGCACCTACGACCTGTGGGCGCGGGTCAATCTGGCGGCGTCCTCACTGACCCTCCTGTCGGACGGCGGCGTGCCGGAACCGGACCTCGCGATGATGCGCCAGCTGCTGGCCTCCGTCGACCGGGCGCGCGAACCGCTGGCGATCCTCTATCCCGGCAGCGAGATCGACGCCGACCATCTCGGCTGGGGCTCCATGGTGGCGCAGTCCTATGGCCTGCTGCTGGGCGACCGGACCCCGCGCGTTGTGGCGGTGCCGGTGCCGGCCAAGCCCGCCGGCGGTGCGGCGCCGACGCTGGAAAGCCTGCCGCTGCCCGGCGGCAAGAACATCCTGATCGGCACCCGCGACCGCATCGCGCCGATCCTGGGGGAAGCGCGCGCCGCCGCCATCACCGGCCCGTTCCTGGCGGTCTATCCCCTGCCGGCCGCAGGCGACGGGACCGGCGGCGGCTTCGTCGCCGTCGCGTCGGGCCGGACGCAGCAGGAGGTCGATCAGGCGGTGATGCGGCTGTCCGACGTCACCCGGCCGCTGCCGACCCAGACCGCGATGATCGTCGCCGACGCGCCCGCGCCCGCGCCCGCCGCCCCGCCGCCCGCGCCGGTGCAGGCGGAGGGGCGCTATCGCCTGTCGGAGCTGGGCTTCCAGACGGTGCAGCACAGCGGCTACCGCTACACCGGCCATTTCGGCCTGACGCTGCCGGCCGGCTTCGCCCCGGTCAGCGACCGTTCCATCCTGTTCCACGTCAATGGCGCCTTCGAAGGCAATCTCGGGCCGGGTGCGGTGCTGAACGTCCGGGTGAACGGCAAGTCGGCCGGCGCCATGGAGGTCGACAAGCGGTCCAGCGGCGTGATCGAGAATGGCGAGATGCCGCTGGCGATGGCGCTGTTCCGCCCCGGTCCCAACCTGATCGAGGTGGAGGCGGAACTGCCGCCGGCCGGCGGCACCGACTGCGTCTTCGCGGTGCGGCGCCCGACCTTCACCCTGCTGGACAGCTCCAGCATCGAGATCCCCGGCTTCGCCCGTCTGGTCACCCTGCCCAACCTGCGCGGCTTCGCCAGCACCGCCTACCCCTATGGCGGCGTCGCCGGGGGCGAGCCGGCGCCGCCCTTCGACCTCGTGGTCGTCGGGCGCGATCCCGCCTGGTCCGGCGCCGCCTGGAGCCTGACCGCCAAGCTGGCGCAAAGGGCGGGCGACCTGATGGCGGTGGTGCCCTACACCGGCTGGGACGGCGCGCCGAACGACAACGCGCTGATCGTCGGCCCGGTCGCGGCGCTGCCGCAGGCGGTCTTCGCCACCGCGCCGCTTCCCGCCGACCGTCTGGCCGGACTGCTGGAGGCGGGATCGCTGATCGCCCAGGCCAAGGCGCGGGGCGAGCCGATGGCGGCGGCCGACCGCCGTGCCTTGGCCGACCGGCTGCGGCTGGGCTGGTCGGGCAACGCCGCCCGCACCGGTGCGGCACGGCCGGGAGCAACGGCGCAGACGTCGGGGCAGATCGGCCTGATGGGGTCGGCGATGGCGGCAGACGGCGGAACGGCGAACCGCTGGCAGCGGATGGCCGGCGACGCCAGGGAACCGGCCGCCGGACATGGCTGGCTGCCCGATTGGGCGCGGCGGGTGGTGGCGGCCGCCGCGCGCTACATCAACCACTGGACGGTGGAGGATGCCCCGGTCGACGTCGTGGCGCTGACCGAGACCGCCGAGACGCTGCCGGAGGCGGCCCTGCTGCAATACCGGGCTCCCGGCAACGATCCGCTGACCTGGACCCTGCTGACCGCTTCGGACCCGCGCGCCATCGACCGCGCCATGCGCAGCCTGGGCGAGGCGGGCCAGGGGGAGAAGCAGTGGGACAAGCTGCGCGGCGGCGGGGCGCTGTGGAGCAGCGCGGCGCCGGCCGTCACCACGCTGGAGGCGTCGCGCCCCTACCAGATCATTCTCAATCCCTTTGACATCGGCAACCTGATCCTGATTCTGGCCCGCAACCTGTCGCAGCGGATCGAGGTCCTGTTCGCCCTGCTGCTGGGCACGGCGGTGGTGCTGACGGTCAGCATGCGCCTGCTGCTGAAGGGCGGGCATCGTGAACGCAGCGGGGGCGAAAGCAGCGTGGGGGAGGGAAGCGGATCATGACGGCATCGCGGCGCGACCTGCTGATCGGATCGGCCGCCCTCGGGCTGGCGGCGGCCTTGCCGGGAAACCTGCGCGCGGCGCCCTTCGACGCGGCGGCGTGGCGCCGCTATGCCGAGCGCTTCCTGCTGCCGGAAGGTCGGATCGTCGACACCGGCAACAAGGGCATCAGCCATTCCGAAGGGCAGGGCTACGGCATGCTGCTGGCGGTGGCGGCGGGTGACCGCGCCGCCTTCGACCGGCTGTGGGGCTGGACCCAGCGCGTGCTGATGGTGCGCGGCGACGGGCTGGCCGCCTGGCGCTGGACGCCCGACGGCGGCGTTGCCGATCGCAACAACGCGTCGGACGGCGACATGCTGATCGCCTGGGCGCTGCTGCGCGCCGCCGAGGTCTGGCAGGCGGAGGCCTACCGCACCGCCGCCGCCGCCATCGTCAAGGCGCTGGCCTCCGGCCTGCTGGTGGAGCAGGCCGGGCTGACCGTGCTGCTGCCGGGACGCGACGGCTTCCGCAAGGGCGACACGCTGGTCCTCAACCCCAGCTACTGGATCTTTCCGGCCATCCGCGCCTTCGCCGCCCTTCCCGGCGGAGAACGCTGGAGCAAGCTGTCGGATGCCGGGCTGGTGCTGCTGTCGAAGGCGCGCTTCGGCGGGTTCCAACTGCCGCCGGACTGGATGACGCTGGATGCCGCCGGGGCGGTGGGCATCGCCGACGGATTCAAGAAACAGTACGGCTACGACGCCGTGCGGGTGCCGCTCTATCTGGCGTGGGACGGCTACCGCGATCCCTATTATTTCCGGCCCTTCGCGACGCTGGCGACGAAATACGGCGGCGCGACGGTGCCCGCCACCGTCTCGCTTCCGGGCGGCACCACCACACAGGTGGCGGCATCGGTCGGCATGCTGGCGGTCTACCGCTTGGCCTGCCGTCTTGCCGGCGCGGGTGATCCTGTGACGGTGCCGCCGCTGGCGCCTGACGAAGACTATTACTCCACCACCTTGGCCCATCTGTCCGCGCTGGCGGCGCAAAGCCTGGGGATCGATCCGTGACCCGTCCTGTCCTTCTTTCGGCCCTTCTTCTCGCCGGCATCGCCACCGCCGCTGCCGGAACCGGTGCATGGGCGCAGTCGAACGGCGGCGGCCGCGCGCTCGCCCCCGGCGTGAAGGTGGAGGTGGCGCCGGCTCCCGGCAGCGGCTCGGCCCCCGCCGCCGGCAAGGTGGACGAGACGGCGCTGCGCTATTACGCCCGCATCGGCGACGGCGAGCGGCTGGAGGCCGAGATCGCCCGGCTGCGCGCGCTCGACCCGGGCTGGGAACCGCCCAAGGACCTGTTCGCGCCGCAGCCGACCACCCCGGGCGTCGACGAGACGCCGTTCTGGAACCTGATGTCCGCCGGCAAGGTGGCGGAGGCGCGGGCGGCCATCGCCGAGCAGCGGCGCAAGTCGCCGTCCTGGCAGCCGTCGGACAAGCTTCTGCAGGAACTCGACACCGCCGAAAGCGCCGGCCGCATCCGCTCGGCCAGCGACACCAAGCGCTGGCAGGAGGTGGTCGATGCCGCCGCCGCCCATCCGGAGGCGGTGGCCTGCAACCGGCTGGACAATGCGTGGCGGCTGGCCGAGGCCTATGCCGAGCTGAAGCAGGCCGACCGCGCCTTCGACACCTACCGGACCATCGTCAGCACCTGCCCCAAGGCGAAGGAGCGGCGCGACACCATCTTCAAGGCGTCGCGCTATCTCAGCCCGGACCAGCTGCGCGAACTGACCGCGCTGGGCGCCACCGCCAACCCGGCGAAGGGGGAGGATTACTCCACCGTCCGCACCGCGGAGGCCGAGCTTGAGACCGGCCGGCTGCTGGAGCGTCTCGGCAATGCCAAGCCCGGCGCGCTGACGGCGGGTGACCTGTCGCGCATCCAGGGCATCGTCCGCGACAAGCAGGACGCCGACGGCGCCATCGCGCTCGGCTGGTATTTCCAGAAGCAGAAGAACTTCGCCGAGGCGCAGAGCTGGTTCTCGCAGGCCAACGGCTGGGTGCCGTCCGACAAGGCGGCGGAAGGGCTGGTGCTGGCCTACAACGGCTTGGGTGAGAAGGCGCAGGCCCGCGCCGCCGCCGCACCGTGGAAGGGCAAGTCGAGCCGGATCGATCAGGCGCTAAAGGCGGTGGATCCGCCGCGCGGGGCCGGCGGCGGGCGCAGCGGCCCGCAGGGGCCGAGCGAGCTTGACCGGGCGCTGGCCCGCCAGGACTTCGCCGAGTGCCTCAGCATCATCCGCAACAGCATCGCCAAAAGCGGTCCGACCGCCGCCCTTCTGCAGCAGCGCGGCTGGTGCCTGCTGGAGATGAAGCGCCCGTCGGAGGCCGAGGCCGCCTTCGCCGAGGCGCAGGCGATGGCCGCGCGCGAACCGGCGAAGGGCGGCGCATCCACCGGGACGACGCGCACGCCGGCAGCGGCCGGCCTGCCGCAGAAGGCGACGCTGGCGCAGGAGAACGCCTATGGTCAGGCGGTGGCGCGGCTGGCCACCGGCGACACGGTCGGCCTGACCCGTGACCTGCCGCGCGCCAACATGACCCCGGCGCAGAAGGCGGAAATCCGCGCGTCGCTGATGGCGACGGAGGCGAACCGGGCGCTGGAGGACAAGCGCTACAACGACGTGCTGCGCCTGCTCGACGCCCGCAAGGAGCTGACGCCGGAGCCGCGGAACCTCGGGATCCTGCGCGGCTGGGCGCTCTACAACCTGATGCGCTTCGACGAGGCCTATGCCCAGTTCAAGTCCGTAGACGACCGGCTGAGCACCGAGGAATCACGCGAAGGCGTGAGCATCACCTGGAAGACCATTTATCATGACTGGTAAGGGCATGACTGGTAAGGGAGCCCTGATGCCCGAGAGTCAAATTTCCGACACTTCGATTTCCGGTATGGCCCGGACCGGCTGGAAGCGCGCGGCGCTGTTGGCTGCTTTGGCGGCGGCGACGCTGCTGACCTCCGGCTGCGCCGGCTGGGTCCGCGACAACCTGACCCAGGCGCCCACCCCGTGGCGGCGCGTGCAGCCGACTGCGCTGCCGGTGACCATGCCGGACAGCCGCGACTTCCCCATCGTTGCCGCCCGCATGCGCGACACCGGCGCCGTCTACAAATCCTACATCGTCGTGCTGGGCAACCCGACGGTTCTGCCGGGGGAGAACCGCCTGACCGTCGACGTGCAGACCCTGCCCGACAGCCTGTTCGGCGCCCTGGTCCAGCCGCCGCGCGTCTTCCCGGTGCCGCTCTACACCATGGAAACGCTGCTGGCGACGACCAGGCGCGAGTTCCCGGAGATGACCGTCAAGGTCGCCGACGCCGCCCGCCGCAACCGCTACGGCGACTACGACTATGTCACCGCCCAGGATGGGGAGAACAGCTGCGTCCTGGCGTGGCAGCTGATCACCGACCACAAGCGGATGCTGCCGGAACGGATCGAGGCGGTGCGCCTGGAATACCGGGCCTGCGGCGTCGGCTCCAACGTCCGCGCCTTGCTGGCACCCTTCGACGGGCTGTCGCTGACCTTGCCGGAAACGGTGCTGGAGGCGCAGGATCTGGGCGCGATGTAGCCCAAAGATCCCCTCTCCGACGAAAGATCCCACATCGGAAGTCCGCCCGCCATGACCACCGTATCCGAAGCGCTGCGCATGGCCGTCGGGCTGCACCAGGGCAATCGCCTGGCCGAGGCGGCGGACATCTACCGGAAGATCATCCAGACGGCCCCCGAGGTCGCTGATGCGTGGCACCTGCTGGGCGTGCTGCATCACCAGTCCGGCCAGTCCGCCGAAGCCGTGCGGCTGATCGGCGAGGCGATCCGGCGGGATACCCTCTGCGCCGCCTATCACGACAATCTCGGATCGGCGCTGCGGGCGGCGGGTCAGGCGGATCGGGCCGCCGCTCATCACCGGGTGGCGACCGCCATCGATCCGGGGTGGGTCAAACCCTTCGGCAATCTGGCCGGCGCCCTGACCGATCTGGACGACGGCGCCGGTGCCGCCGTCGCGCTGCGCCGGGCCTTGCGGCTGGCGCCCGAGTCCGACGCCTATCTGCTGCGGCTCGGCGATTGCCTCTATGCCCAGGAGCGGACGGACGAGGCGGAGGAGTGTTACCGGCGGTTGGACGCGCTCTATCCCGGCCGGGCCGACTGCCGGTACCGGCTGGGCCTGTGCCGGCTGGCGGCGAGCCGGCTGATGGCGGCGGTGCTCGCCACCGCCGGAAAGACCGTCGACCGGATCGCCCTGGGGGAGGCGGTCGCCGCCTTCGCCGATGCCGCGGCGGACGGCCATGCCGATGCCGTGAAGAACCTGTTCGGCACAGCGGTGGTGGCGATTCAGACCGGGGTGATGGACGACGCGATGCTGGACCGGATCACCGCCGCGGCGCGTCGGCGGCTGATGGCGGAGCCGCGGGACAGCGTCGCCCTGTCGGTGGTCTGCTATCGCCTGTATCGCCGGGGTCGGCTCGACCTCGCCAGCCGCTATTTCCGCAAACACGCCCGCCATTGGACGCCGCAGGACATCTCCGCCGATTTCGAGATGCTGCTGTGGTCGATGGTGCGCGGCGAGCCGGCCTTCTTCGACGGTCTGGCCGCCGAACCCCCTGCATGCTTTGGGCGCGCCGTCCGCCGCATGCCGGTCCCGCCTAACGCCGATGGCCGGCCGATCCTGCTGGTGGGCTGCGACGAGACCTATTGGCGCCGCTTCGGCGCCGGCTTCCTCGCCACCCGGCTGGAGAAGGCGCCGTCCTGCGCCCTGCATGTCCATGTCGTCAACCCGTCGGACGACACCGAGGCGGAGCTGATGCGGCTGGCCGCCGACGGCGACGCCCCGCTCTCCGTCTCCTTCGAGACCATCGACCTCGCCGCCCTGCCGGACCCGGTGCGGCTGACCTATTTCGCCTCCGCCCGTTTCGCGGTGACGCAGCAGCTTCTGCGGCAGGGCACCGGGCCGGTGATCCAGGTCGATGTCGATGCGCTGCTGCTCAGCGATCCGGGGCTTGCGATGGCCGATTGGCAGGCGTGGGACGTGGCGGTGATGCAGGACCGGCGGGGGCGCGGCCCGACCCGTGATTTCCTCGCCGGCTTCCTGGCCTTCAACCGTACGCCGGCGGCCCAGCGATACCTCGACTTCGTCGTCGCCTATATCGGCCGGCATTTCGACGAGGGCCGGGCTTTCTGGGGGCTGGATCAGGCGGCGCCCTACTGCACATACGACCATCTGGTCCGCAGCGGCGGGGCGCCGGCCCTGATCCGTTTCGACTTCGAAGCCTTCCCCTTCCTTCACTTCCTGGCGAAGTGAGGCCGCCTCACGCCGTCTCCCTCACGCCGCCTGAGCAGTCCGCTCCCGCAACCGCTGTTCCAGCGCCCGCCAGCGCGGCTCGACCGCCTCCAGCGCGCGGTGCTTGACCGGGCCGAAGCCGCGGATTTCCTGCGGCAAGGCCGCCAGCTCCACCGCGGTGGCAAGCCGGTCGGCCGACAGCCGCTCGGCGATCTCCGCCACCGTCGCCTCATAACGGGCGATCAGGGCGCGTTCCATCTTCCGCTCCGCCGTGTAGCCGAACGGGTCGAGCGCGGTGCCGCGCAGCTTCTTCATCGCCGACAGACCGCGGAACACCGGCAGGATCCAGGCACCCAGCGCCATCTTGCGCGGCTCGCCATAGCCGTTGGTGTCGCGCGACAGCAGAGGCGGGGCGAGGTGGAAGAGCGGCTTCCAGTCGCCTTCGAAGCGCTCCTCCAGGCTTTTGCGGAAGGCCGGGTCGCTGTGCAGGCGGGCGACCTCATACTCGTCCTTGTAGGCCATCAGCTTGAAGGCGCTGCGCGCCACCGCTTCGGCCAGGGCGGTGGAGCCGGGGGCAACGCGGGCCTCCGCCTGCCGCGCCCGCTCCACCAGCGCGCGGTAGCGGTCGGCATAGGCGCGGTCCTGATAGTCGGCGAGGAAGGCGGCGCGGCGCTCGACGATGGTAGCGAGATCTGTCGCGGGCGCTTCCTCCTCCGCCCCCAGCGTCGCCAGCAACTCCGGCCGGTGCGCGGCGAGGCGGCCGAAGGCGAAGGCGCGCAGGTTGGCGGCGACGCCGGTGCCGTTCAGTTCGATGGCGCGGGTCAGCGCCTCCAACCCGACCGGCAGCAGCCCCTTCTGGAAGGCGACGCCCATCAGGAACACGTTGGCGAGGATGCTGTCGCCGAACAGGGCGGTGACCACCCGGTTGGCGTCCACCACCTCCACCCGGTCGGGTCCGGCGGCGCGGCGCAGGCTCCGCAGCAGCCCGCCGGCATCGGGCAGTTTGGTGCCGTCGCGGGTGAAGGCGCCGGTCGGGGCGACATGGGCGTTCGCCACCACCCGCGTCCGGCCCAGCCGTACCGTCTTCAGCGCGTCGGGCGAGGCGGCGACCACCGTGTCGCAAGCCAGCACCAGCTGCGCCTGCTTCGGGTCGATCCGCGCCTGATTGAGCCGCGTCGCATCGCCGGCCACGCGGAGGTAGCTGTAGACTGCGCCGCCCTTCTGCGCGAAGCCCATGAAGTCGAGCACGGAGGACGCCTTGCCCTCCAGATGAGCGGCCATCGCCAGCACCGCGCCGACGGTGACGACGCCGGTGCCGCCGACGCCGACGATCAGGATTTCAGCCGGATCCTCCGCCGCACTGTAATGCGGCAGCGGCAATGCCGCCAGATCGTCGGCGAAGCGGGCGGCGACCTTGTCCGGATTCGGCCTGCGCAAGGATCCGCCCATCACCGAGACAAAGCTGGGGCAGAAGCCGTCGGCGCAGGAATAATCCTTGTTGCAGCTGGACTGGTCGATCTGCCGCTTCACGCCGAATTCGGTCTGCTTTGGCTGCACCGACAGGCAGTTCGACTTCTTCCCGCAATCGCCGCAGCCTTCGCAGACCAGATCGTTGATGACCATGCGGCGGGCCGGGTCGTCCATGGTGCCGCGCTTGCGCCGGCGGCGCTTCTCGGCGGCGCAGGTCTGCTCATAGACGATGGCGGTGACGCCGGGGATCTCGCGCATCTCGCGCTGGACGGCGTCGAGATCCTCACGGTGATGCACGGTGGTGAAGGGAGCCAAGCCTGACCGGCTGTCATACTTCTCCGGCGCGTCGCTGACCACGGCGATGCGGGTGATGCCCTCCGCCGCCAGCTGGCGGGTGATGGCGTCGACGGAGATCGGCCCGTCGACCGGCTGGCCGCCGGTCATGGCGACGGCATCGTTGAACAGGATCTTGTAGGTGATGTTGACCTTGGCGGCCACCGCCTGCCGGATCGCCAGCAGCCCGGAATGGAAATAGGTGCCCTCGCCCAGATTCTGGAAGATGTGCGGGCGCTTGCTGTAGCGCGACTGCCCGATCCAGCTGACGCCCTCGCCGCCCATCTGGCTGAGGCCCACCGTGTCGCGGTCCATCCACGACGCCATGAAATGGCAGCCGATGCCGGCCATCGCCTTGCTGCCCTCCGGCACCTTGGTGGAGCTGCTGTGCGGGCAGCCGGAGCAGAAATAGGGGGTGCGGGGCAGGGCGGGGGCGGCGGGGGCTTCGGCCGGCAGCAGGTCGGCCAGACGATTGGCGAAGTCACGCTCCGGGAAGCGGTGGCGGATGCGCTCCACCAGGGCCTTGGCGACGATCCAGGGGCGCAGTTCCCCGGTGGCGGGCAGGAGATGGGCGCCGAACTCGTCGGTCTTGCCGACCACGGCGCGCGGACGCTCGCCGGCCGGCAGGTGGAACAGCAGGTCCTTCAACTGGCCCTCGACGACGGGAGCCTTTTCCTCGACCACCAGGATCTCCTCGGCACCGCGGGCGGCGGTCAAGGCGAAGTCGGGTTCCAGCGGCCAGGACAGGCCGATCTTGTGGACCGACAACCCGATCTCCGCCGCCTCCACCGGGCCGATGCCCAGCAGGCGCAGAGCCTCCATCAGGTCGAGATGCGCCTTGCCGGTTGTAACGATGCGCAGCCAGCCGCCCCGGCCAAGAACGGTGCGGTCGATGCGGTTGACGCGCGCGAAGGCTTTCACCGCCGCGACCTTGGCGGCAAGACGTTCCTCGATGGCGAGGCTGGGCAGGTCGGGCCAGCGGTAATGCAAGCCCCCCGGCGGCGGATCGAACTCCACCGGCAGGAAGCCGCGGTCGAGCGACGGCAGCCGCACGGTGGCGGAGCTTTCCACCGATTCCGAGATCGCCTTGAACCCGACCCAGGCGCCGGAAAAGCGCGACAGCGCGTATCCGTACAGGCCGAAATCGAGGAACTCGCGCACGCCCGACGGGTTCAGCACCGGCATCGACCACGCGATCATCGCAAGGTCGCTCTGGTGCGGCATGCTGGAGGACACGCAGCCATGGTCGTCGCCGGCCACCGCCAGAACGCCACCGCGCGGCGAACTGCCATAGGCGTTGGCATGGTTCAGCACGTCGCCGGAGCGGTCCACCCCCGGCCCCTTGCCGTACCACAGGCCGAACACGCCATCGACGGTGCCCTCGCCGGAGGATTCGACCTGCTGGGTGCCCATCACGGCGGTGGCGCCCAGATCCTCGTTCACGCCGGGGACGAAGCTGATGGCATGGGCGTCGAGATGCCGGCTGGCCTGCCACAGCGCCTGATCCAGCCCGCCCAGCGGCGAGCCGCGATAGCCGCTGACGAAGCCGGCGGTGTTCAGCCCTGCCCGCCGGTCGCTTTCCGCCTGGAGCAGCAGAAGCCTGACCAGCGCCTGGGTGCCGGACAGATAGACTTGGCCCTCGGCCCGGCTGTAGCGGTCGTCCAGGCGATAGCTCCGGTCGATCTCCGCCCGTTCCGCCCGCAGGCCTTTCGGCATGCCGTCCATCTCTCGTCCCCTCGGATTTCTATCGTTGGGGACAAGTCTGCACCTTTCGCAGGCAAATGATTTTGCGGGTTGGCCGTGGATTGGGGGTGATCGGAAAATCCCATTGCGGATTGTTGGGCCGCCGAGCGAAATTTTTGCGCTGTCGGCGGCGCTTTTCGGACGGATTACCCTTTCAGGGTGGCGCGGCGGTCGGCCCGCATCAGGGCGGCGCCGCGTTCGGCGATCATCACCGTCGGCGTATTGGTGTTGCCGGAGGTCAGCGTCGGCATCACCGAGGCGTCGATCACCCGCAAGCCGCGCACGCCGCGCACCCGCATCTCCGCATCGGTGACGGCGGTGGCGTCGTCCTTGCCGCCCATCCGGCAGGTACCGACGGGGTGGAAGATGGTGGTGCCGATGTCGCCGGCGGCCTTGGCAAGCTCCTCTTCGGTCTGGAAGCTGGGGCCGGGCTTGTATTCCTGCGGGTGGTAGGGGGCCAGCGCCGGCTGCGCCACGATGCGGCGGGTCAGCGCCAGCGCCTTGGCCGCCTTCGCCTTGTCGGCCGGATCGGACAGGTAGCAGGGGGCGATGGCCGGATTCTCGCGATGGTCGGCGGTGGTGATGCGGGTCCAGCCGCGCGAGGCCGGGCGCAGGTCGCAGACGCTGGCGGTGAAGGCCGGGAAAGCGTGCAGCGGATCGCCGAACTTCTCCAGCGACAGCGGCTGCACATGGTATTCCAGATCGGCGGTCGCGACCTCAGCTGAGGATTTGGCGAAGACGCCGAGCTGGCTGGGCGCCATGGTCAGCGGTCCCTTGCGGAACAGCGCGTACTCCAGCCCCATCATCGCCTTGCCGAACAGGCTGCCGGCCCGCTTGTTCAGCGTGACGATGCCGTCGACCTTGTAGATCATGCGCAGTTGCAGATGGTCCTGCAGGTTGGCGCCGACGTCCGGAGCGTCCAGCACCACGGGTATTCCCAGCTTCCTCAGATGCTCCGCCGGGCCGATGCCGGAGCGCTGGAGGATCGCCGGGCTGCCGATGGCGCCTGCCGCCAGCACCGTCTCGATCTTCGAGGTTGCCCGTGCCGGCTCCCCCTTGACGGTGAAGCGGATGCCGGTGACGCGGCCGTCGGCGATCTCCACCTTGTCGATGGCCGCCTCGATGGCGAGCTTCAGGTTGGGCCGATCGAGAGCGGGGCGCAGGAAGGCCTTGGCCGCGCTCCAGCGGATGCCGCCCTTCTGGTTCACCTCGAAACTGCCGACGCCGAAATTGTCGCCGCGGTTGAAATCGTCGTTTCGCGGGATGCCTGCCTGCTGCGCCGCCTCGGCGAAGCGGTCGAGCAGGTCCCAGCGCAACCGCTGCCGCTCCACCCGCCATTCGCCGCCGGCACCGTGCATCTCGTCGGCGCCGCGCCAATAATCCTCGCTGCCCTTGAAGACCGGCAGCACCTCCTTCCAGCTCCAGCGCGAATCACCGGTGATGGCCGCCCATTCGTCGTAATCGCGCGCCTGCCCGCGCATGGCGATCATGCCGTTGATCGACGAACAGCCGCCCAGCACCTTGCCGCGGGCGTAATGGATGCTGCGGCCGTTCAGCCCCGGCTCGGCCTCCGTCTTGAAACACCAGTCGGTGCGCGGATTGCCGATGCAGAACAGATAGCCGGCGGGAATGTGAAGCCACACCCAGCTGTCCTTGCCGCCCGCCTCCAGCAGCAGGACCGAGACGTCCGGATCGGCCGACAGCCGGTTGGCCAGCACGCAGCCGGCCGTGCCGCCGCCCGCGATGATGTAGTCGAAGCTGCCGAAGTCCAACACGTCCGCCATCGCGTCCCTCCCCAGGGGATTATTGATTTGTCAGACATATTAGATTGCTGAGCGGGCGGACGATCCAGCGAAATCTTACCGCGGCCGGCGCCTTCGCCCGGCGGCTCACCCGGCCCCTTCGCCTACTTCCGGTTCACCAGCGCCACGCCGCAGACCGCCACCGCCATGCCGGCCAATGCCACGAGGCCCAGCTTCTCGCCGAACAGGAGCCAGGCGATCAGCGCGGTGACCGGCGGGGTCAGGTAGAACAGGCTGGCGACCTTTGCCGCAGCACCGCGGCGGATCAGGGCGAACAGCAGGAAGATGGCGCCGACCGACAGCACGAAGCACAGCCACAGCAGGGCGAAGACGAACTCCCCGGTCCATTGCACCTGCATCGTCTCGGTCAGCGGGGCGGCGACGGCCAGGGCGAGCGCGGTGGCGCCGTATTGGATGGCGGTGCCGCTGCGCAGATCCATGCCGCCGCCATGGCGCTTCTGGTACAGCGTGCCCAGCGTGATGCCGACCAGCGCCACCAGCGCATAGCCGAACGGGACCAGATGCGCGGCGTCGATGGACAGCTTCTCCCGCACCACCAGCCCGACGCCGGCAAGGCCCAGCAGCAGTCCGGCCCATTGGCGTCCGGTCACCCGTTCTCCCAGCAGCGGGCCGGACAATGCTGCGGTCAGCAGCGGCTGGATGCCGACGACCAGCGCGGTCACCCCTGCCGGCAGGCCCTGTGAGATGGCGATGAAGATGCCGCTGAGATAGACGCCGTGGACCAGCAGCCCGGCCAGCGCGATCCGCCCGGCGGTTGGCCAGTCCCTGGGCCAGGGCGCGCGGCTGACCAGCGCCACCAGCGCCAGCACCACGGCGACCAGCCCCAGCCGGATCAGCAGGAAGGTCAGCGGCTCCACGTAAGGCAGGCCGTATTTCGCGCCGATGAAGCCGGTACTCCACAGCAGCACGAAAAGGCCCGGCATCAGGCGCAGCCAGGGTTGGCCGCCCGTCGCGGTTCCGCTCATCCTTGAAATCCCTTCCCCGTCCGGTCAGCTTACCGCCGGAACGGCCGGAGACGACTGGGTCGGCTGGCGGCGCGCTTCGGCGACCGCCTGGATGTGGGACTGCAAATCCGCGTCCTTCTGCACCAGCCGGCGGAAATCCTTCTCATCCAACACCAGCAATTGGCAATAGCCCAGCGCCCGCACGTCTGCATTGCGCCGCTGGCGGGACAAGAGGGCCATCTCGCCGAAGAAGTCGCCGGTGCCCAGCTTCACCGGCTCCGCCAGCATCGGCACCAGCACCTCCACGGCACCCGACGCGATGAAGAACATGGCGTCGCCGCGCTCGCCCTTGCGCACGATGGTCTCGCCCGGCAGCGCCAGCTGGGCGCGCAGCAGGGTGGCGATGGTCGCCACCCGCTCCGACGGCAGGCCGGCGAACAGCGGCACCCGGCGCACCAACTCGGCCACGTCGAATCGCACATCCAGCTTCGGCAAGCGTTCCAGCACGCGGCGGCGCTGTTCCAGATCGCGTTCCAGATCGGTCAGCACCTCCTGGCTGATGATCGATTCGGCGTGCATGGCGCGGTATTCGGCATGCTCCAGCCGCAGCGCGGCGCGGCCGACGTAGCGGCTCTGCAGCACCACCGCATAGTCGGGATATTGCAGTTTCAGCGCCGACAGCGCCTGTTCGACGATGCCGAGCCGGCCGACCAGCATGCCCTCCAGCTCGAACGCCACCTCCTGGCCGAGCACGCGGGCCAGCCGGTCGCGGGTGAAGGCCAGCAGCTCGCGCAGCACGGTGCGCACCGCCACCAGCACCTCGAACCGCATCGACAGGCGCCGGGCCAGCGGCCGGTGGATGCCGAAGCGGCGCTGCAGCCAGCTCGCCGCCCGCATCCAGGGGGAGAAGGCGATGAAGGGCTCCTCGAAGGCGCGATAGCCGTTGCGCCCCTGGCTCTTGACCGCGTCGAGCAGCCGGCCGCTGCGGCCGGCCAGCATCTCCATCACCGCGCGCGACACCACCCCTTCGGAGAAGTGGGCGTAATAGAGTTCCTCCTCGCGGTTCACCAGGATGACGAGGCCGATGGTGACGCGGTCCTCGCCGGTCAGCTGAGCCTCCTCCTGGCGGTCCTGGTCGATCTGCTTCCGCCGCTCCTCATAGCGGGCGACCATCACGTCCTTGACGACTCCGTCGACCTCATAGGTCTCGGCCACCGCGGCGACGCGGTCGCGGATGCTGTCGGTGGACAGCGCCAGCGCGCGGTTGCGCATGGCGCGCTCGACCGGCGTCAGCTCGTCCAGCTTCAGCAGGCGGATCAGCCAGCGCAGCGTCGTACCGTTGACGAACAGGGTGACGAAGACGAAGCCGGTGACCATCACCGCAACGAAGCTCTGCACCCGGTCGGGCACCCGGAAATTCTCGGTCACCGCCAGGGCCAGCGTCAGCGACACCGCCCCGCGCATGCCGCCCCACAGCATCACCGCCTTGTAGGAATTGCTGACCTTCTGCGCCAGCCCGGCCCAGGACAGGATCGGCAGCAGCCCGAACAGCACCACCGCGCGGGCGGCGAAGGCGGCCAGCACGACGACCAGCACCAGCCCGACCTCCGCCCAGCCGGCGTCGGCCATCAGCCGCGGCACCAGGATGGCGGTCAGCAGGAAGATCAGGGAGTTGGCCCAGAAGCCCAGCTGCTGCCAGACATGCTCCATGGCGCCCCAGGTGGCGGGGGAGATGCGGGTGCGCCCGACCGATCCGATGACCAGCGCCGACGCTACCACCGCCACCACGCCGGACGCGCCGACATAATGTTCGGCCAGCACATAGGACAGATAGGCCAGCGCCACCGTCAGCGTGATCTCCGCCATCGGCTGGTTGCGCACCGGCTCCACCAGCATGCAGACGATGCGGCCGCAGATGTAGCCGGTGACGACGCCGCCGGAGAAATCGCGCAGGAAGTCCAGCGCCGCCGCCCCGGCCCCGCCGGTGGCCTTGCGCGTCAGCATGTCGAGCAGCAGCGTGAACAGGGCGATGGCCGCTGCGTCGTTCAGCAGGCTTTCGCCTTCCACCAGCGTGGTCAGCCGGCGCGGCGCGCCCAGGTCGCGGAAGATGCCGATCACCGCCGCCGGGTCGGTGGAGGCGACGATGGAGCCCAGCAGCAGGCAGGCGACCAGCGGCATCGGGGTGAACAGATTGACCGCATAGCCGACGGCGAAGGTGCAGACGAACACCGCCACCACCGCCATCAGCAGGATCGGTCCCAGATCGTCGAACAGCCGGCGCACATCGACCGCCAGAGCGGTTTCGAACAGCAGGATCGGCAGGAAGATGTGCAGCAGCACGTCGGAGGAAACGTCCAGCTCCGCCAGAGACGCGAGGAAGTCGTGGAACGGTCCCTTGCCCGGCATGCCGGCGAAGGTCTGGATCACTGCACCCAGCGCCACGCCGACGCCGGCCAGCAGCACCGTGTAGGGCACCTGGAAGCGGGCGGCCAGCGGCGGCAGGAAACTGACGAGGGCGAGAAGCCCGGCAACGCCCAGGACTTGAATGACGATATCGTGCATGTTTCCACGGAACGGCTGCGGCGTGGGCTGCACGGTATCGCCGCACTCTTGCCGGGGCAAGACCGGGAACCGTCCGGTCCTGCGGCAAAAATGGTCCGCAGCGATGCGCGCGGCTCCACCCCGCCGCCGGGCTGAATCGGGGCGCCGGGTCACAACCCCGCGGGCCGGCGCTGGCGGCGGGACACGCATTTGGCTAGGATGGCCGAAGCTTGGTCGTGATATGGAAGCGGGGGTGCGGGAATGGATGCGGTCGGGATGTTGCGGCCGGCGCTGGCCGGCCTGGGTCTGCTGCTGTCGGTGAGCGGTTCGGCACTGGCTACCGATCCGGCTGCCGCACCGACCACGTCGGAGGATTTCATCCGCGCGCTGAAGCCGGACCGGCCGCAGGGCGACGAGAAGCCGCGGACCCGCGGTCTGGCGCTGGGAACCGGCGACACCACTGCGGCGCCGACTACCGCTCCTGCTCCCGCCCCGGCACCGGCAACTGCACCGAGCTACGGCAGCCCCGCTCCCCAGCCGAAGGCGGCGCCGCGGATCAGCTTCCAGGTGGAGTTCGCCTTCAATTCGGCGGAGCTGACGCCGAAGGCGACCGGCATCCTGAACGAGCTGGGCCGCGCCCTGACCTCGCCGGATCTCGCCGCCTACCGCTTTCAGTTGACCGGCCACACCGACGGCGTCGGCAACCCAGACTACAACCTCGCCCTGTCGAAGCGGCGCGCCGCCTCGGTTCGCGATTACCTGACCCGGACCTTCGGCGTGTCGTCGGGCCGGCTGGTCGCCGTCGGCCGCGGTTCCCAGCAGCTTCTCGACCCGGCGAACCCGGCCAGCGACGCCAACCGGCGGGTGGAGATCGTCAACCTAGGCTCCTGACTGGCAGCTCACCGCCACCCGCCGTCCTGCGTCAGGCCGGCCAGGATGCCGCCGAGGATGCCGTGCGTCGCGCGGGCGGCGGCCGACATCGGCCGGCCGGCGGCATGGGCCAGCAGGATGGTCCGGTCGATCTGCGGATCGACGATGGGCAGGCCGGTCAGCCGCTCCGCCGCCGCGCCATGCCGCGCCACCCGGTCCGACAGGACGGTATAGCCGCAGCCTTCCGCCACCAGCGCCTTGATCTGCTCCAGGGCGTCGATCTCCAGCGCGACGGTGACGCCGGCCCGCGCCAGCAGGGCGGCGTGCTCCACCTCCTCGCGCACGCCGTGCGGGCGGCCGGGCAGGATCAACGGCAGGGACAGCGCCTCGGCGAAGGGAATCGCGCCGCGGCCGCGCAGCAGCGGGTCGTCGGCCGGCCCGACCAGATGCAGCCGTTCCCGCGCCACCAGCTCGGTTTCCAGCCCGCCCATCTCCTTGGTGCCGAACACCAGCGCAAGGTCGAGCTGCCCCGACAGCACCCATTCCAGCATATGGCCGGACAGTCCCTCCACCACCCTCAGCCGGATCTGCGGATGGGTGCGGCGCACCGCCAGCGCCAGCGGCACCGTCAGCACCGGCCCGAGCGAGGTCGGGATGCCGACGGTCGCCGGCCCGGCCGGCACCGCTTCCACCGCGCGCACCTCGTCGCGCAGCCCGTCCATCTGATCGATCAGCGCCGCCGCCCGCTGAGCCAGCCGCCGCCCGCTTTCCGTCGGCACCACGCCGCGCGCCGTGCGCAGCACCAACTGGCAGCCGAAATCCTCTTCCATCCGCTTCAAATGCAGGCTGAGCGCCGGCTGCGCCACCCGTAACGTCTCCGCCGCGCGGGAAATCGAGCCATGCTCGACGATGCCCAGGAAATAGCGAAGCTGCCGAACGTCCATCCCACCGGACCCCTTGTTGTCCATATCGTGACGCTATGAAAGGGGCGGTGGGGATCGCGTGTCAATATGGCGCCTTGCCCTCTGGCGTCTAACCTTGTGGCTCAGGAAGCGACGGCGGCGAGCATCCTGAGCGTCTTCAGCCCCTTTGGCTTCTCCGGGGCAACGATGTCCTTGTGGATGCAGCCGATCACGGACTTGATGACATCCGTCTTGTTGAGCGCCGTGACCTCGACGACGGCCTCCAGATCACGCGACATGGTCGGGGTGATCTTCATCGACAGACGCCGCCTTGCCGAACCATTCACGGCCTTCGGCGCGTCTTCGAAAAAGGCCTTGGTCTCGATGAGGCTGTCGGCCAACTGCCGTGACAGGCTCCGGTCGGCGGCGTACCGGTTGATGTAGTACATCAGCAGCGGCTTGCGGAATTCGGTCGTCAGGCCCGGGTCGATGCGATACGCCGCAAGATCGAGAGCGTCGGTGTAGACCGACGGCAGGTTGGCTTCGATGGAGATCGTGGCCCTGTCGTAGGCGGCCTTGATGGCCGGCGTCGATTGCGGCGGAGTGGCGACGACCGCACCGCACTTGTCGCATACGGCGACCAGGATGTTCTGCGCCACGCCTTTGCCGTCTTTGAACGGGACGTCGCGCAGGGCGAAGGTGGTCGTCGTCAGTCCGTCCGTCTCGCACACGGCCTTGCTCTTGTCGCCTTCACGGTAGATCTTCACGACGACACCTCATTGATGAACGCTGATAAAGATCGTGTCAGGATCTACGAAGTAAAACTTAATGTACCAGCCCTGACGCTTTACGATGTTGACCTCGATGCCTGGATCCCTGTGGTGAGGGCTGACGCTGTGATCGTTGCCTCTGGCGTTCTTCAATAGCTGAATGACGTCATCAGCGGTAACGGCTCCCATCTGCAGCAAGTTCTTGGTATCGATCGCATTTCGGGCTTCGTGCTGAAACGTCCCGTCCTTCAAGGCCCGAATGACCTTGGGCTTTACCGTCGACCACCCCACCGGCAACCCCCACAATATACGATGAATCTCGTATTCTTCAAGCTGGCCGGAGTTACCGGTGCGGCCGAAGGATCGAACTGTTGAGCTTCAGTTGCAAGCCCGGTTCCGGGCAACGGGTGCAGCCGGCGCCCTCATAACTCCCCCCTCTTGATCGCCGCAAATCCGTTAACCATTTACCCATCAGGCGCCGGGCGATCGCGCATTTTGCGGATCGTGGACGCGCCGTCCCGCGCCGGATGGCTGGGCGGGAGACCATGGAAACGGAGTGCCGAATGGACTTCGGTCAATTCACCGATCGTGCGCGTGGCGTCATTCAGGCCGCGCAGATCGCCGCCCTTGCCGAGCGGCACCAACAGCTTCTCCCCGAACATCTGCTGAAGGCCCTGATCGACGACACCAGCGGCGTCGCCGCGCGTCTGGTGCGCGACACCGGCGGCGATCCCGATCTGCTGAAGTCCGCGACCGAGGAACAACTGTCCCGCGCTCCGGTCCAGCCGGGCGCCAACGAAGGCCCGCAGCCGCTCTACATGTCGCCGGCGCTGGCCGCCGTGCTGCAGGGCGCCGTCGCCTCGGCGCGCAACGGCGGCGACCGCTTCGTCACCGCCGAACGGCTGCTGGAGAGCCTCGCCCGCCAGAGCGGCCCGCTGCGCGCGCTGTTCCGCCGCGCCGGTGTCGATGCCGACGCGCTGGCCGCCGCCGCCGATGCCCAGCGCAAGGACCATCCCGCCGACGCCGAGACCGAAACCACCTCCGGCGAGGCGCTGGCCCGCTACACCCGCGACCTGACGGACGAGGCGCGGCAGGGCCGGCTCGATCCGGTGATCGGCCGCGACGACGAAATCCGCCGCACCATCCAGGTGCTGGCGCGCCGGACCAAGAACAACCCCGTCCTGATCGGCGACCCCGGCGTCGGCAAGACCGCCGTGGTCGAGGGGCTGGCCCAGCGACTGGCCTCCGGCGATGTGCCGGAAGGGCTGAAGGACCGGCGCGTGCTGGCGCTCGACCTCACCGCCCTGCTGGCCGGTGCCAAGTTCCGCGGCGAGTTCGAGGAGCGGCTGAAATCGGTCCTGGCCGAGGTGCAGGAGGCCAACGGCCGCATCATCCTGTTCATCGACGAGCTGCACACCCTGATCGGCGCCGGGCGCACCGATGGGGCGATGGACGCCGCCAACATGCTGAAGCCCGCGCTGGCGCGTGGCGAGCTGCGCTGCGTCGGCGCCACCACGCCGGACGAATACCGCAAATACATCGAAAAGGACGCGGCGCTGGCCCGCCGCTTCCAGCCGGTGACGGTGGACGAGCCGTCGGTGGACGACGCCGTGTCGATCCTGCGCGGCATCAAGGGCAAGTACGAGGTGCACCATGGCGTGCGCATCGCCGACGCGGCGGTGGTCGCGGCGGTCAGCCTGTCCTCGCGCTACATCGGCGACCGCCGGCTGCCCGACAAGGCCATCGACCTCGTCGACGAGGCGGCGAGCCGCCTGCGCATGGCCATCGACAGCAAGCCGGAGGCGCTCGACGCCGTCGACCGCCGCGTCGCCCAGCTGAAGATCGAGCGCGAAGCGCTGAAGGCCGAGCCGGACGCCGCCTCGCAGGAACGCCTGCACGCCCTGGAAGGCGAGTTGGCCGAGGCGGAGGCCCGCCAGACCTCGATGGAAGAGGAATGGCGCGCCTCGCAGTCCCGCCGCACCGAGGGGCGCCGCCTGAAGGAGGAGCTGGACCAGGCCCGGACCAAGCTGGAGCGCGCCCAGCGCGACGGCGACTGGGCCAAGGCCGGCGAGCTTGCCTATGGCGTGGTGCCCGATCTGGAGAAGCGTCTGGCCGAGGCCGAATCGCGTGCCAGCACGGAGCGTGACGAGGTGACGGCCAAGGACATCGGCGCCGTCGTCACCCGCTGGACCGGCATTCCGGTCGAACGGATGCTGGAGGGCGAGCGTCAGCGGCTGAAGGGCATGGAGGACAAGCTGGCGGAGCGCGTCGTCGGCCAGAAGGAGGCGGTGCGTGCGGTGTCCAAGGCGGTGCGGCGTGCCCGTGCCGGCCTGAAGGACCCCAGCCGCCCGACCGGCTCCTTCCTGTTCCTGGGTCCGACCGGCGTCGGCAAGACCGAACTGGCCAAGGCCTTGGCCGCCTTCCTGTTCGACGACGAGACGGCGATCACCCGGCTCGACATGTCGGAGTACATGGAGAAGCACGCGGTCAGCCGCATGATCGGCTCTCCGCCGGGCTATGTCGGCTATGACGATGGCGGTTCGCTGGCGGAACGCATCCGGCGCCGGCCCTATCAGGTCGTGCTGCTGGACGAGGTGGAGAAGGCGCATCCCGACGTGCTGAACGTCCTGCTGCAGGCGCTCGACGACGGGCGGCTGACCGACGGGCAGGGCCGGACCGCCGATTTCCGCCACGCCATCCTCATCATGACCTCCAACCTGGGGGCCGAGGCGCTGAGCGCCTTGGGCGATGACGAGGATATGGCCGGTGCGACGGTGGAGGTGATGGACGCGGTTCGCAAGGCCTTCCGGCCGGAGTTCCTCAACCGGCTGGACGATGTCCTGATCTTCCGCCGGCTGGGCCGGGACAAGATGTCGCGGATCGTCGACATCCAGCTCGCCCGCGTCAACGAGCGGCTGGCCGAGCGCGGCGTCACCCTGGTGGCGGATGCGGCGGCCAAGCGGCGGCTGGGCGATCTGGGCTGGGATCCGGCCTTCGGCGCCCGTCCGTTGAAGCGCGCCATCCAGGGCCTTGTCGAGGACCCGATCGCCGAGCGTCTGCTCGACGAGGAGGTGGAGGGCAAGACCACCATGACCCTGTCGGTGGTCGACGGCCGGCTGGCGCTGGACGGCGTGGTGGTGGAGGAGGACCGGGCGCACGGCTTCAAGGCGCCGGAGCGTCCGCCCTTGGGCTTCGCCCTACCGCCGGTGGCGAGCGCCGCCGCGGCGCGGGAGGCGTCGGTCCACTGACGGTGATGCGGTAACGGAAAGGCTTCGGATGCTCCGGCATCCGAAGCCTTTTTCCTATGCCGCCGGCCTGCTCCGATCCGTCCGGCGCGCCGTTACCATTTCGATTTCAGCTTCTTGGCGCCGTCGCTCGACCAGATGATGGCGACGGCGTCGACCACCAGCGCGGCATCCGCCTTTTCGTTCTGCTTCCACTCGCCGCACAGCATCATGATTGAGGCGATCGCGCACAGGCAGCCGCCGCGCGCCCCCTCGATCATGCTGATGCAGACATTCTCCTTCGGGCTGTCCTTCCGGAAGGACTTGCGGATCGACCAGATGCGGTCGGCGATGAAGGGAAGCCCGGCGGTGAAGACGCTGACCGCCTTGATCGCCGTGTTGTTCTCCTTGCGGTCGATCACGTAGGTCAGGTTGGCCTTGCACTTGCCGCAGCTGCACGGATAGCCGTTGCTGCGCGTGGCGGCGGTGCGGAGATCGTGCAGGGCGAAGATGCCGTTCGCGGTGATGCCGATGGCCAGCGCCACCAGCCACGGCCCCAGCGCCGCCCCCAGCGGGAACAGGGCGATCGAGCCGATCCCGACATTGACGGTCGTGGTCGCCACTCCGCTGAGTGCGGTGACGCCGGTCTGCAGACCGCTCTGCGCAACGCCGATCAGCGCCATCTTGGAGTATTTCGCCAGCTTGGTCCGTGTTTCGCTGAACGGCTCGAAACTGTCGGCGGCCGGCGCGTTGGTCGCGAACATCGTCGCGAGTTCGCGAAGCTTGTCGGGAGGAGGAAGCGGCATGGCCGGAACTCTCGCGGTGGGACGGCGGGCAGAAGCGGATATGCAAGAAAGTGGTAGCCAGGCAACAATCGGTCGGCAAGCGCCTGCCGCATCGAGGGTGCCAATGGGCGGACCGGTCTGCTACATCTCGGCGGCGCCGATTGGGCGCGGGCGGTGCTGCAACAGCCGGAGACAGACATGGCCGCGACGATCCCACCCTATCTGTCGACCTTCTCGCTCGCCGGGCAGGTGGCGCTCGTCACCGGGTCGGGCCGTGGACTGGGGTTGGAGATCGCACGGGCGCTGGCCGGATCGGGCGCGCATGTGCTGCTGAACGGCCGCGACGCCGCGACGCTGGAGGCCCGCGTCGCCGAAATCGAAGCCGCCGGCGGGTCGGCTTCGGTGCTGGCCTTCGATGTCTCCGACCGGGCGGCGGTGCGCGATGCCTTCGCACGGATCGCAGGGGAGCATGGACGCCTCGATGTGCTGGTCCAGAATGTCGGGCAGCGCAACCGCAAGCCGCTGGCCGATCTGACGGACGACGAGATCGTCACCCTTCTCGACGTCGATCTGGCTTCCTCCCTCATTCTGGCGCGGGAAGCGGCGCGGCTGATGCTGCCGCGGGGCAGCGGACGGCTGATCGCCGTCACCTCCGTCGCCGGGCAGATTTCGCGGGCCAACGACAGCGTCTATGCCGCGGCGAAATCGGGGCTGAACGGCATGGTGCGGGCGCTGGCCGCCGAATATGGACCGATGGGACTGACCAGCAACGCCATCGCTCCCGGCTTTTTCGCAACCGAAACGAATGCGGCCATCACGGGAGACCCGGAGCGCTCCGCCTATTTCGCCAACCGCACGCCGATGCGGCGCTGGGGCCGGCCGGAGGAGATCGCCGGGGCGGCGGTGTTCCTGGCCTCGGCGGCGGCGTCCTATGTCAATGGTCACGTCTTGGTCGTCGATGGCGGCGCCACCATCTTGATGTAAGCCGACGGCCGACTGTCCCCGCCATGCTGACAATTCCCATTTCCTGCGGCGATCCCGCCGCCCTGTTCCGCCCCTGGAGTGCCGAGCCCTGGGCGATGCTGCTCGACAGCGCCGCGTACCATCCGCGGAACGGACGGCATTCCTATATCGTTGCGGAACCGTTCCAAACTGTCGAAGCCATCGGCGGCCAGACACTGATCGATGGCCGCCCGGTCGGCGGCAGCCCCTTCGACGCGCTGGAACGGGCGCTGGCTGCTCATCCGCGTCCATCCGACGGCCCGGTTCCCTTCACCGGAGGCGCCGTGGGCTTCATCGGTTACGAAGCCGGAACGGCTTTGGAGGGGTTGCGCTCCCGCCATGGCAATCCGGGCGGGCAGCCGGACTTCGCCTTCGGCCTGTACGACGTCGTTGCGGCCTTCGACCGGCAGGAACGGCGCGCCTGGGTCATCGCCGCCCGGCCGGAGGCGGAGGACCGCGCCCGGCGCATGGCGGTGCGGCTGTCCGTTCCGCCTCCGGAACAATCGGCCGGGCCTGCGCCGATGCGCTGGCGGTCGGAGCTGTCGCGTCCCGACTACCTCGACCGGGTCGGGCGGGTTCTGGAGTATATCCGCGCCGGCGACATCTATCAGGCCAACTTCACCCAGCGTTTCCTGGCCGATGCCAGGCCGGACACCGACGCCTATGCGCTGTACGAGCGGCTGCGCCGGTTCAGCCCGGCGCCATTCGCCGCTTTCCTGAACTGCGGCCCCCGGCTGCGTCTGGCCGGAGCGTCGCCGGAGCGCTTCATCCGGCTGGGCGCCGACCGGACGATCGAGACGCGGCCGATCAAGGGCACCCGACCCCGTCACGCCGACCCGGCCGCCGACGCGGCGGCGGCGGCGGCGCTGTCGGCCAGCATCAAGGACCGGGCGGAAAACCTGATGATCACCGACCTGCTGCGCAACGATCTGGCGCGGGTGTCGGAGGTCGGCAGCGTCAAGGTGCCGGTGCTGTTCGGGCTGGAGAGCTTTGCCACCGTCCATCATCTGGTGTCGGTGGTGACGTCCCGCCTGCTGCCGGGGCTGGGGCCGGTGGACCTGCTGCGCGCCGCCTGTCCCGGCGGGTCGATCACCGGGGCGCCGAAGATTCGTGCCATGCAGATCATCGACGAGTTGGAGGTGGCGCGGCGCGGCGCCTATTGCGGGTCTGTGGCCTGGATCGGCTTCGACGGCGCCATGGACAGCAACATCGTGATCCGCACCTTGTCGGTGACGCAGGATCATGTGATCGCCCAGGCCGGCGGCGGCATCGTCGCCGATTCCGATCCGGCGGACGAGCATGAGGAGATGCTGGTCAAGGCCCGCGCCCAACTGCGCGCCGCAGGATATCCGGTGGTGGAGTGGGTAGGGGAGAGGTTGCAATGACAATCTGGCTGAACGGACGGTTGGTGCCCGCCGCGGAGGCGCGGATCGACCCGGCCGACCGCGGCTTCACCCTTGGCGACGGGTTGTTCGAGACGATCCGGGTCAAGGACGGCGCTCCGCGCCACCTGCCGCGCCATCTCGACCGGCTGGGCGTGGGGGCGGAGTTGCTCCGCCTGCCGGTGCCCTATGACGCCGCGGATCTGACCGGTGCCATGGCGGCGCTGATCGAGGCGGTGGGCCTGACCGACGGCGTCCTGCGCCTGACCCTGTCGCGCGGCACCGGCGCCCGCGGCGTGCTGCCGCCGTCCGACGCCCGTCCGACCCTGCTGATGACGGCGGCGCCGGCCGCCCACATGACGTCGCCGGTCGCCGCGATCATCGCCGGCTGCACCCGCCGCAACGAGCATTCGCCGCTGTCGCGGCTAAAGTCGCTGAACTACCTGGATTCCATCCTGGCCCGGCAGGAGGCGGCGGAGCGGGGCGCCGACGAGGCGCTGCTGCTGAACGGCGCCGGCCGGCTGGCGGAATCGAGCGTCGCCAATCTGTTCCTGTCCATCGGCGGCCGATTGCTGACCCCGCCCGTCGCCGACGGCGCGCTGCCCGGCATCCGCCGCGCCCTAATCCTGGAGCGCCTTGGCGCGGAGGAGGCGCCGCTCACCCCCGACGACCTCGCCCGCGCCGACGAGGCCATCCTGACCAACAGCCTGGGCTTGCGCCCGCTGGTTGCCGTCGACGGCCGGCCGGTCGGTTCCGGTGCCGCAGGCCCGGTGCTGGCCCGTCTGCTGGCCGATGCGGACCTGTAAACCACCATCCAAGTGGCCATCCAAGGGGCCATCCAAGGGATCCTGATGATCGAGACAGTGACCTTCCCCGAACTGACCATCATCGGCTGCATGGTCGAGGCCGGTCGCGACGACCTGCCCGCCGCCGTCGCCGCCGCGTGGGAGCGCGTGTTCGCCGCCGACACCGGAACGGCCGCTTTCGCCGCCGTGTCGCTGCCGGAGGAGAATGGGCTGCAGCGCCGGCTGGTCGGCTTCATGGCGGCGAAGGCGAGCGAGATCCCGGCCGGCATGGTCCGCGTCGACCTCGACGCCGGCCGCTATCTGCGCACCGTTCAGGACGGACCGGCGGCGGGGATCGCCGATGGCTTCGCCCGCCTGCAGGCCCATGCCGAGGCGAACGGGCTGACGCTGTCCGGCATCGCCCTCGATTTCGGTTACCGGCCGGGGCTGCCGGACGGGCGCCACGAGCTGCATCTGGCGCTCGCCCCGCAACTGCCGGCGCTGGCCTGACCCCGCGTCCGGCGCCGCTCAGCGTGCGGTGCTGTAGACGCCGTGGATGCCGAACTCCACCGGCTGTCCGGTCAGGTGACGCGTCAGCAGGGTGGCGACCTCCGCGGCGGCCGGCTTGCCGTCGAGCGCCGCGAGATCGCGCTGCAGCGCCGTCATCGGCTTCGGCGAGGCGATGGCGAGGAAATGGTCGGCGCCGAAGGGCGGCTCCACCGTCAGAGCCAGCCGGTAGGGGCCGCCGTGCGGGATCTGCGCCGGGTCGTTGCGCTCCGCCAGCGGGTAGAGGTAGTTGACCGTGCCGTCGGCGGCGAGGTTGATCAGGGTGAAATAGGTCCCGCTGTTGCCGCCGATGTCGAGCGAGACCGTCTCCCCCTTGCGGTAATCGCGGTCGCCCGGCTCCACCGCCAGGGTCAGCGAGCGGTCCTGCGCCGCCGCCTTCACCCGCACCACCAGCGACCATTTGTCGACCACCCCCTGCACCCGCCGCCGGGTTTCCGGGTCCGCCGGGTCGCCGGGGATGCTGGCCAGCACGTCGCCCATCGAGCTGACCACCTCGCCGGTGGCGCTGTCCCAGACCAGGGCGGGATCGTCCTTGCCGGCGAGTTCGATCCCGGTGAAGCCCGCCGCCAGCTTCTTCACCGCCGCCGGCTTGCCCAGGATGCGCAGCGGGATCGGCCCGGCGTCCGGCAGCAGGGACGGCGGCTTCGGCTTGGTGGCAACCGGGTCGATCAGCGGAATCTCGCCACGGCCGCGCGGCTGCACCTGCGGATGCTGCCGCCCCTCCAGCGCCATGCGCACGGCGCCGCGGACATGCGCCTCCAGTTCCCCCTTGGTGACGATGCCGTCGCCGTCGCGGTCGGCCTGACCGCGCAAGGCATTGGCGAACGCCCAGCTGAGCGCGCCGCGCGGCTTTTGGTCGATCATCACCTCCGGCGCCAGCTCGTGGTCGGCCACCGCGGCGAAGAAGGTGACGTTCGGCTGGTCCTCCGCCTCCGCCTGCAGGGCGGCGCGGGTGGGCAGGGGAAGGGCGTCGTCCTCTATATGGTCGACCGGAACGCCGTCGATCTTCGCCGCCCGCGTGCCCAGCATGCCGGCGCGGTCGTCGAAGGCGCGGGTCATCGTACCGGAATGGCACGAATCGGAGATGAAGATCACCCGGCGCGGAGCGGCCTCCTTCAGCAGAACGGCGATCTCATCGTCGGTCAGACGCTGGGCGGTGCCGGGGCCGCGCGGGGCGAAATCGGCCAGCACCAGGAACTCGTCCATGCCGTCGGCCTCGCTGCCGGGCACACGCTCCGGTTGCTGGGCGCCATGGCCGGCGAAGGTCAGCACCAGCGTCGAGTCGGGGGCGGTCTCGGCGATCAGCTGCCGCCACGCGGCGATGATCCGGCTGCGCTCCGCCTCCCCGTCGATGAACAGGCGCAGCTTGCGGACGCCCAGCCCCTTCAGCGCGCCGGCGATGTCGCGGGCGTCGTTCACCGCGCCCTGCAGCGGGTTGACCTGGGTATATCGATCGATTCCGATGACCAGGGCGGCGATTTCCGCCCGCGCCGGCATGGCCGCGAGCACAAGTCCCGCTGCGGCGGCGACCGTGACGAAGCCTCCCAAAATTGCGCCGGCGGCTGTGCCCTGGCGTCGCCTTCCTCGAAACATTGCAGTCCCCCAACGATGCCGTGCAGCGCAGGCTACACGCGGATGCCGATGCATAAAAGGCCGCACGAATTGGTGGTAAAGATCACTTCCTTTGCGGTTGTTGCTGTGGCAGCGTTGCAGCCGGACCCGATCGGCAGGGGGGCCGTATCCACTGTGGGGGTGGAACGGCCGGCCGGGACTTCGGGAACGGAACGAATGACGCCGCAAACGGCAGTGCAAACGGGAATAAGCTCATGCGAAGCAACCGCGCCAAGGCAAGCCTCGTCTCCATCACCATCGTCGCCATGGCGCTCAGCGGCTGCGTGACCACGCAGCAGGACCGCATCGGCGCGAATGACGGCACCGACGCCTGCTACCAGTACCGCGTCGCGCTCGATTCGACCGGCGACTATTATGCCGAGGACATGTTGAAGGGCGCCGCCATCGGGGCCGGCGTCGGCGCGCTGACCGGCGCGCTCGCCGGCGGCAACCTGAAGAGCGCACTGATCGGCGCCGCTGCCGGGGCCGCGCTGGGCACGCTCGGTGGTTACTGGAATTCCAAGGCGCAGCAGGGCCGCGATCAGGCGATCCTGGGCGTCATGAACGACCTCGACACCGAAAACCAGAACCTCAACCGTACTCAGATCGCTCTCGACCAGCTGGTGAACTGCCGCCGCGCCGAGATCGCGCGCGTCAAGGCCGACTACAAGGCCAAGCGCATCGGCAAGCCGGAGGCGGAGCAGCGCATGACCCTGATCCGTGCCCAGCTGGACAAGGATTACGCCATCGCCAGCAGCATCAACCAGAACATCGTCAAGCGCCGCGACGAGTATCTGATCGCCGCCGACAACATCGAACCGGGCGCCGCCGAGAGGATCCGCACCAAGACCGCAGTCAAGGAGCAGACCAAGAAGAAGAAGGCGAAGCAGGCCGCCACGACCACCGCCAGCGGTACCCCGGCATCGCAGGTGGTCCAGCGCACCAACACCGCGTTCGAGACATCGGAGCGCATCAACGCCACCACCACCAGCATTCAGCAGATCGCCCAGAAGGAAGCCACCCTCGACGCGGTCTGAGGCCCCACTCTGACCGGAGCGGTCCGGCCGCGTGTCCCCGGAGACCTATGGGGTGCGCGGCCGGGCCGGTCCCGGCGACACAGTGCAAGCGGAACGGATGATGGCCGGCTGTCTCACTCGCCAGATCGCGCGACTTCGGTGCGGCCTTCGGGCCGGCGCCTTTCTGTGGGCTTTCCTCGGCCTCCTGCTGGGCGGGCTCCTGGCAGGCGGGCTGACGGCCCGGCCGGCGCTGGCGGGCGATGCGTCGACCGGGGCCTTCCTGCGGATCGAGACCGGCGGCCACACCGCGCGGGTCAACCGGCTGGCCAGCGATGCGCAGGGCCGGCTGATCGCCAGCGTTTCCAACGACAAGACCCTGCGCCTGTGGAGCCGCGACAGCGGCGAGCCGCTGGGCGTGCTGCGCGTGCCGATGGAGGCGGGGGACGAGGGGGCGCTCTATGCCGTCGCCCTGTCCGCCGACGGCTCGCTGGCCGTCGCCGCGGGGAACACGGGAACCAGCTGGGGCGACGGCGTCACGCTCTACCTGTTCGACGTGAAGGCGCAGCGGCTGAAGGCCCGGCTTCCCGGCCAGCCGCAGGTGCTGAACGATCTGGCCATCTCGCCGGACGGCCGGTTCGTCGCCGGGGCCTTCGGCGGCACCGCTGGCCTCCGCGTGTGGGACAGCGCCAGCTTCCGCATGGTCGCGGAGGATGCGGGATACGGGGCGCGGGTCTCGGCCCTCGCCTTCTCCCCCGACGGACGGCTCGCCACCGCCTCCTTCGATGGCAATGTCCGGCTCTATGACGCCGGCTTCAAGCAGAAGGCCAAGCGCAATCCGGGCAAGGGGCTTCCCTATTCGGTCGCCTTTTCCCACGACGGGTCGCTGCTGGCGGTCGGCTATGCCGATCAGACGCGGGTCGACGTGCTGTCCGGCGCCGACCTGAAGACGCGCTATTCGCCCAAGACCACCGGCATCGCCGGAGGCAGCTTCGCCGCCGTCGCCTGGGACGGCACCACCCTGGTCGCCGCCGGCACCGCGACCCAGGACGGCACGCGCAACGTGGTGCGCCGCTGGGCCGAGGCGGGGAAGGGCGCCTTCACCGACGTGGCGGCGGCGCGCGATTCCGTGACCCACCTTTTGGCCCTGCCGGGCGGCGGCGTGGCATTCGCCGCCGCCGATCCCGGTTGGGGCGTGATCGATCCGGCCGGCCGGCTGCAGTTCGCCCGCATGGGAGACGTCGCCGATTACCGTGACATCCATCTCGGCCGTTTCGGCCTGTCCGACGACGGTCTGGTGCTGGAATTCGGCATGGAGCAGGGCGGCCAGCGGCCGATGCGCTTCGACGTTCTGGCCCGCAGCCTGACCCCGGCGGCGGAACCGCTGCCGGGTCTGAACCGTCCGGTCGCCGAAGGGCCGGGGATCGGTGTGGCGGACTGGCGCAACAGCCGCGCGCCGAAGGTCAATGGCCAGCCGGTGAAGCTGGACAGCGGCGAGTGGGCGCGCAGCGTCACCGTGCTGGGGGCGCAGCGCCGTGTGCTTATGGGCGGCGAATTCAGCCTGCGCCTTCTCGATTCGGCCGGGGCCGAGCTTGCCCGCGCCGAGGTGCCGGCCGCCGTGTGGGGAGTCGTCGCCTCCGCCGATGGCCGCGTCGCCGTGGCGGCGCTGGGCGACGGCACGCTGCGCTGGTACGCGCTGTCCGGCGGCGCCCGCCCGCTGGAGGAACTGGCGGCGCTGTTCCCGCACCGCGACGGCCGCCGCTGGGTGCTGTGGACGCCGGAGGCCTTCTTCGACCATTCGGAAAGTGGTGGCGAGACGCTGGTCGGCTTCCACCTGAACGACCCGAAGAAGAAGGGCAGCCAGTGGATCGAGTTCAAGCAGGTCTACCGCGTCTTCGATGCGCCCGAACTGGTGCGCGCCAAGCTGCAGCAGACCGGGCAGGCGGACATCGCGGCGCGGCTCGCCGCCATCGGTGACATCCGCCTGCTGACCCAGCGCCGTCCGCAGGTGACCCTGCTGGATTATTGCACCGTGCCGGCCGCCGCCCGCGGACTGGCGCTCGGCACCGGCGCCGCCGAGGCGCCCGCGCCGACGGCAAGTCCGGCCCCCGCGCCGGCCGCTCCGGCTGCGGCGGCGGATGCCGAAACCTGTCACCCGCTGGACATGACGCCGGTCAGCCGCGCCTTCGCCCGCGCAAAGGAGCCGGCACCTTCGCCGGCGGCACCGCCGAAGCCGCCGGCGCAGAGCGGATCTCCGGCGGGCTCGCAGGGGGTCGATCTGGACGTCGCGGCGGAGGAACCGCGCCTGACCGTCGCGTTGCCGGAGGGGATCGGTTCCGTTCGCCTGCGCTACCGTCTGGCCGATACCGGTGGCGGCATCGGCACGGTCGACCTGTTCCGCAACGGCCGCAACGTCAGCGGCCAGGACAAGTCCCGCGCCTTCGCCCGCGCCAAGGAGCCGGCGCCCCAACCCGCAACTGCGGCGCAATCGTCCACCGCTGCGCAACCCTCTGTCGCTCCGCCCAAGGACCAGCCACCGGTGCCGGAGGAGCGGGTCAGCACCATCCGGCTCGATCCCGGCAGCAACCGGGTGCAGATCCGCGCCTACAACGGCTCCGATGCGATCTACGAACGCTCGGCCCTGGTCGATTTTGTGCTGCCGAAGCCTGCCGCGGTGGCCGACGCCGTGGCGGACGACGGCAAGGGGCAGCGCGCGGTGCCGGACCGGCCACGGCTGATCACCTTCGTCGTCGGCATCGACAAGTACCGGCCGGAGGGGTCGCAGCTGCGCTTCGCCCGCGCCGACGCCACCGCCTTCGCCGACGCGCTGCGCGGCCGGATTCCCGCCGGCTATGACCGGGACCAGTCGTTGGCTCTGTCCAAGACGCTTTATGACGAGGAGGCGAGCCGCGAGGCCGTGGTCGCCGGGCTGGAGGCGCTCGCCGCCAATGCGCGGGAGGAGGACACGGTCGTCCTTTACCTAGCCGGCCATGGCGTGATCGTGCCGTCGCCGAAGGACCCGTCGGTCAAGCTCTATCACTTCATCACCCAGGACGTGACCGCCGCCACCGCCGAGGCGATCGGCCGGGAGGGCCTGTCGGAGAAGGAGCTGAACCGGCTGGTCAGCGCGATTTCCGCCCGCAACGTATTGGTGATGCTCGACACCTGCCATTCGGGCGCGGTGTCGGCCGGCACGGTCGACAAGCTGTACCAGGACATGGGACAGCGCTACCTGCTGGCCGCCTCGTCGGAGCAGGAGGAGGCGCTGGACAGCTATGACGGCCGCAACGGCATCTTTGCCCACGCGGTGCTGGAAGGGCTGAAGGGCAAGGCGCTGCTGCCGGGGGATGAGGCGGTCTACAACCTGACGCTCGGCCAGTATGTGAACCGTGCTGTGCCGCGTCTGGCGCGGGAAAAGCGTTGGCACCAGTCCGCGATCTTCAAGACCGGCGGCAACGAGCTGAACCCGTTCCCGCTGGCCGCGCCGGAGGCTGGAACGCCATAAGGCGGGTGGGGCGGGGGCGGAACGCCGCCACGGGGCCGACCGTTGCGACGCCGCCCAAAATCCCCAGCCAGAAATGGGTAGATTAACGTCGATTGGTTCGTTCACAGTGTTTGGAAATGATGGACCGGTCCGTTTCGGGAGCGGCGCGGGGATTGGGGTGGACATGCAAGGCGGCGATCAGTTTGGCGGCACGCCCGGACCGGAATCGGAACGCACGGTCCTGATGCCGACGCCGGGCGGCCGGCGGCCGGCCGCGTCGGACGGTTCAGCCGGCGGGGAGGCGGTTTTCGCGTCGCGGGCGTCAGCGGTCGGGGTTTCCGGCCCGGCGCTGGCGGCGATCTTCGCCGCGCGCTCGCCGCTGGCCGCCGCCGCCTCGTCGGTGCTGCTTCTGGCGGCGCGGCTGAACGACATCGGCGGCGTGCCGGACCTTGAGTCGCTGCGCCAGCGCGTGATCGGCGCCCTCGGCGACTTCAAGAAATGGGTGACCGCGTCCGGCATGGATGGGGCGACCCAGGCGACGGCGCACTATGTGCTCTGCGCGCTGATCGACGACATCGTGCTGAATTCCCCCTGGGGCAGCCAAAGTTCCTGGACGCGCCAGAACGTCACCAGCATGTTCCACAAGAACGTCGTCGGCGGTGAGCAGTTCTATGAGCGTCTCGCCTCCGCCCGCCAGGATCCGGGCAAGTACGGCGATCTGCTGGAGTTGATGTATCTCTGCCTGTCGCTGGGCTTCCGCGGCCGCTACCGCGTCGGCGGGCGCCAGGACACCGAGCACGCCCGCATCCGCGAAGACGTCTACAACATCCTGGTCAAGCAACGCGGCTACGCCGACCGCATTCTCTGCCCGAACGCGGCGGCGATGGCGATGGAATACCGGCCGCCGCGCAGTTCGCTGCCGGTCTGGGTGACCGGCGCCGGCACGGCGCTGTTCCTGCTGCTGCTGTTCCTGGCCCTCAGCTTCCTGCTGAACGGCGCGTCCGACCGGCTGTTCGCCGGCTTGGCCGGGCTGCCGCCGCACGGCGGCGTGGTGATCGAGGCGCCCGCCCCGGTCAAGCTGGCGGAAGAGGCGCCGCCCCCGCCGCAGATCGCCCCGCCGCCCCCGCCGCCGACGACCCAGGTCCAGCGTGTGCGCAAATTCCTGGAGCCGGAGATCGCCGAGGGACTGGTCGAGGTGACGGAGGACGCGCTGTCGGTCACCGTGCGCATGCGCGGCACCACCCTGTTCGCCAGCGGCAGCGCCACTTTGAACGACAAGGTGCGGGGATCGGTCCTGCGCGTCGGCCGCGCCGTCGCGGAGGAGCCGGGCGCGGTGTTGATCACCGGCCACACCGACAATGTTCCGATGACCGGCGGCGGACGTCTGCGCTTCCCCTCGAACTGGCACCTGTCGAAGGCCCGCGCCGAATCGGTGATGGCGGAATTCGATCCGCTGTTCGCCGACAAGTCCCGCCTGAAGGCGGAGGGCAAGTCCGATACCGAGCCGGTGGCGTCCAACGACACGCCCGAGGGCCGGGCGGCGAACCGCCGGATCGACATCATCCTCAAGAAATGAGCGGAACCGCCCCGCCGGGGGCGGTGCCAGCGGCCGGCAGAGGCGCCGAAAGGCGATGACGCCGCAAGAAGATCAGGGACAGGGGTATCGGAATGAGTCGGCTGACCGCCATCTTGCTCTCCCGCGCAGTGTTGGGCCTCATCGGCGCGGTGATCGCCGCGGCGCTGATCGCGCTGCTGGCGCCGCTCGCCGGTCTGGACATGCCCTGGCTAGCGGTCGCCGCGGCCGTGCCCTTCCCGATCCTCGCCATCGTGCTGATCCTGCTGAAACGCCGCGACGCCAAGGCCGAGGAGCGGATGACGGCGGAGCTGACGGGCGGTGCCGACGCGGCACGCATGGCGGCGGTGGACCAGGCCGACGAGGTCGCCGGCCTGCGCAAGACCTTCGCCGAATCCCTCGCCCTGCTGAAGGCCGGACGCAAGCAGCGGGGCCTGGGCGACGGCTATCTCTACAGCACCCCCTGGTACGTCATCATCGGCCCGCCGGGCGCCGGCAAGACCACGGCGCTGCTGAAGAGCGGCCTGAACTTTCCGCTGGCCGACGAGACCGGGGGCAAGCCGCTGAAGGGTGTCGGCGGCACCCGGCAATGCGACTGGTGGTTCGCCGACGAGGCGATCTTCCTCGACACCGCCGGGCGCTACACCACCCAGGACAGCCACGAGACCGTGGACCAGACCGGCTGGGGCGCCTTCCTGAAGCTGCTGAAGGATGCGCGCTCGCGCCAGCCGATCAACGGCGTGCTGGTGGCGATGGCGGTCCCCGACCTCGCCGCCGCCGGGCCGGAGGAGCGGGCGCAGCATGCGGCCGCCATCCGCCGCCGCCTGCGCGAGCTGTACGAGACGCTGAAGGTCGAGGCGCCGGTCTATCTGCTGCTGACCAAGGCCGACCTGATCGCCGGCTTCAACGAGTTCTTCCATGACCTGAACCGCGACGAGCGCCGGCAGATCGTCGGCGTCACCCTGCCGGCGGGCGAAAGCGAACTGGGCGATGCCGGCATGGCGACGCTGGGCAGCGAGTTGGACGGCATCGCCGGCCGGCTGTCCGGCCGCGCCGTCGACCGCATCCAGCAGGAGCATGCGCAGGAGCGGCGCGGCGCCATCTTCGCCTTCCCCTCGCAGTTCGCTTCCCTGAAGGAACCGCTGCTCGACTTCGTATCCGCCGCCTTCAAGGCCAACCGCTACGAGCCGGCGCTGCGGCTGCGCGGCATCTATTTCACCAGCGGCACCCAGGAAGGCACGCAGATCGACCGGCTGATCGGCGGGCTGGCCGAAAGCTTCGGCCTGCCGGCGGCGCCCTTCCGCGGCGGTGCCGTCGCCGCCGGGCAGCAGCGCAGCTATTTTCTGGGCGGCCTGCTGAACGATCTGGTGTTCCGCGAGGCCAACATGGTCGGATTCGACCCGGCGGCGGAACGGCGGCGCATCTGGGTTCCGCGCATCGCCTACAGCCTGTTCGGGCTGGTCACCACCGCCGCGACCGCCGCCTGGGTCGCCAGCTATCTCGGCAATGCCGGGCTGATCGACCGTGAACAGCAGGCGGTCGACGCCTATCGGCCCAAGGCGGAGGCGCTGGCCGCCGGCACCGTCGCCGACGACGACATCCGCCGCGTGTGGCCGGTGCTGAACGAGCTGCGTGCCCTGCCGGCCGGCCATGACACGCTGGCGCTGAAGCAGAAGCTGGCGCTCGATTTCGGTCTCTACCAGGGCGACAAGCTGGAGGAGGCCGGCGACACGCTCTATCGCCGCGCGGTCAACGGGCTGCTGATGCCGCGCCTGCTGGTGCGGGTGCAGCGCGACCTGCGCGACCGGCTGATGGCCGACGACGCCCCGGCGGTGGAGGCCCTGCTGCGCCTCTACCTGACGCTGGGCGGCGCCGGTCCGGTCAACGCCGACGAGGTGAAGGGCTGGACCGTCGGCTGGCTGCGCCGCGTCTCGCCCCCGCCGGGCGAGGACGAGACCAAGGCGATCCTCGGTCACATCGACGCCGGGCTGTCCGCCCCCGCCGGCCTGCCGAAGGCCAACCTGGATGCCGAACTGATCCGGCAGGCGCGCGAGGTGCTGGCCCGCACGCCGCTGGCCGCCCGCGCCTATGCCGTCGTGCGTGACGGCGAGGCGGCGCGCAAGCTGCAGGACTGGCGCCCGTCGGAGCAGGCCGGTCCGGAAGGCGACCGGGTGTTCCGCCGGTCCTCCGGTGCGCGCCTCAGCGACGGCGTTCCCGGCTTCTATACCCTGCAAGGCTTCACCTCCGTCATGCTGCCGGGCCTGCCCGGCGCGGCGCGCTCGGTGCGCGACCTCAGCTGGCTGCTTGGGCCCCCGCGCGGGGAGGAAGCCGGTCCGGAACTTGAGGCGGCGGCACTGACGCTTTACCTGCGCGATTACGCCGGCCGCTGGGACGCGCTGCTGAACGACATCACCCTGGTGCCGGCCGCCAACCCGCAGGCGCTGGCCGAGGAGGTCAACATCCTGTCCGGCCGCAGCTCTCCCCTGCAGAAGCTGCTGACGGCGGTCGCGAACGAGACGACGCTGCAGCGCGTGCCGGAGGCGCCGGCCGGCGCCTCGCCCGCGGTGGCTGCGGTTGCCGCGGCGGCGGCCGACAGCGGCGTGGCGAAGCTGGTCACGCAGATGGTGGACGACCGCTTCCGCCCGCTGAACGACTTCACCCGCAACAGCGGCAACGCCCGGCTGGAGGAGTTGCTGCGCCAGCTGGAGGCCGTGCATGCCGTGCTGGCGCGGCTGTCGCTCGGCTCCGGCGGCGGGCAGAAGCTGTTCGATCTGGCGGCCAACGGCGGCGGCGAGGTGTTCCAGAAGCTGGCCACCGATGTCGGCTATTTCCCCCAGCCGGTCCGCCGCTGGACCGAGGAACTGGTGGAGCAGGGCACGGCGCGGACGCTGAGCGGCGCCCGTGCGCAGATCAACGCTGAGTGGCAGAGCACGGTCGTGCCCTGGTGCCGGCGCGCGCTCGACAACCGCTATCCCTTCGTGAAGGGCGCCTCGGCCGATGTCGGCATGGATGATTTCGCCCGGATGTTCGCGCCCGGCGGGCTGATCGACGCCTTCTTCACCAACCGGCTGCGGCCGTTCGTCGACACGACAAAGGAGCCCTGGCGCTGGCAGCCGTCGGCCGCCGACCTCGGCATCCCGGCCGCCGTCCTGCCGGCCTTCCAGCATGCAGCGGCGATCCGCGACGCCTTCTTCCCCGACGGGGGCCGGGCGCCGTCGCTGCGCTTCGAACTGCGCCCGACCTATCTCGGTCCGGGGGTGGAGCAGGTCGATCTGGACATCGACGGCCAGCGCCTGACCTTCGCCCGCAACGCCACGCTGGCGCAGGGGCTGCAATGGCCGAAGCCGGGCGGGGCGGGCGACTTGCGCGTGACCTTCACCGGGCAGCCGACCGAACCGCCGGAGATGACCCAGCGCAGCGGAAGCTGGGCGTGGTTCCGCACGCTGGACGCCAACCGCGGCCGCAAGGGGGCGGTGCCCGACCGCATCCCGCTGAGCTTCGGCGCCGCCGGCAAGTCGGCCGGGTTCGACGTGCGCATGACCAGCGCCGTCAACCCCTTCTCGATCCGCGACCTCAAGGACTTCCGATGCCCGGACAGCCTGTGATGGGACATGCGGGCTGTTTCGGCAAACTGCCGGCGCGCGGCGATTTCTTGCTGCGCGGACTGCCGCGGACCTTCGCCGACCCGTGGCACGAGTGGCTGCTCGACGGGTTGCAGGCCAGCCGGGCGGCGCTGGGCGAGGGGTGGATGGACCGCTACCTCAACGCGCCGATCTGGCGTTTCGTGCTGGAGGCCGGCGTGTGCGGACCGCAGGCGGCGGCCGGCGTGATGATGTCCAGCGTCGACAAGGCCGGCCGGCATTTCCCGCTGACCCTGGTGGCGCTGCTCGCGCCCGGCCACTCCGCCGACGGGGTGGAGGCCGACGACCCATGGTTCGAGGCGGCGGAGGAGTTGGCGCTGTCCGCCCTGACCCACACGCTGGATGTCGAGGCCTTCGTCGGCTCCGTCGGTGCCCTGTCGGTACCGCAACCCTGCGGGCCGTCGTCGTCCGCCGCCGCCCGCTGGTGGACGCTGGGCGGCGAGGGCGTGGCGGAGCAGGGCTTCACCGGCGCCGGCCTGCCGCCCGCGGCACGCTTCGCCGATTTCCTGACCGGCCGGGCCGGGGAGGGCGCGTGATGCAGTTCGTCCAGGATGACCGCCTGCTGTCGCTGGAAACCCCGGCCGGCCCCGACGTGCTGCTGGTTGAGCGGGTCCAGGGGCGGGAGTCGCTGTCCAGCCCCTTCCTGTACCGCATCGATGCGCTGGGGCCGATCGAACCGCTGGCGCCGGAAGTCATCGTCGGCAACAGCATCAACATTGGCTTCCGCCAGCTGGACGGCGAGCGGCATTACGTCAACGGCATCGCCCGCTCGCTCGGCGTCGGCGTGCCGGTGGGGCGCGACCAGCGCTATTACACGATCGAGGTGGTGCCCTGGCTGTCGCTGCTGTCCTACACCAGCGATTGCCGTATCTTCCACAGCCTGGGCAACGGCGGCCCGATGGCGGTGCCGAAGATCGTCGAGACGATCTTCCATGAATTCGGCTTTTCCAACTTCGAATTCCGCAGCCTGACCGGCAGCTACCAGCCGCGCGAATATTGCGTCCAGTACAACGAGAGCTATTTCGACTTCGTCAGCCGGCTGCTGGAAGAAGAGGGCATCTATTATTACTTCGTGCATGAGCGCAATCGCCACAAGCTGATCCTGTCGGACAGTGCCGCCGGCTATGCCAAGCTGCCGGCGGCGACTCTGCGCTTCAACCCCAGCGGCCAATATGCCGACCAGATCGAGCGGTGGCAGCGGGTCTATTCCATCGCGTCGGGGCGCTGGGCCACCAAGGATTATGATTTCCAGGCGCCGCGCACGCCGCTCGACAGCGGCGAGGCGTCGGTCGCCAAGGTGCCGGTGTCCACCAAATACGAGCTGTTCGAATATCCCGGCCGCTTCGCCACGCGCGATGCCGGCTCCACGCTCGCGCGGCGCCGGATGGAGACGGAGGAGCGCGGGCTGGAGGGGGTGCGCGGCGTCGGCGCCTGCCGCACCCTGCATCCCGGCATGACCTTCGCGCTGACCGACCACCCGACGGCGGCCGAGAACAACCAGCCGGTCGTGGTGGCGGAGTTGGAGTTCGACGCCTGCAACGAAGGGTTCCTGCCCGGCGACAAGCGCAAGGCCTCCTACGGCAACAGCTTCCATGCCCTGCCGGCGAAATCGGTGGTGCGGCCGGCGCGGTCGACGCCGAAGCCGTCGGTGCGCGGCATCCAGACCGCCTTCGTCGTCGGGCCGGCGGGGGAGGAAATCTACACCGACAAGTTCGGCCGCATCATGGTGCAGTTCCATTGGGACCGCCGCGGCCGGTCGGACGAGAAAAGCTCCTGCTGGATCCGGGTGGCGCAGAGCTGGGCCGGGCACCAGTGGGGCATGCAGACGGTGCCGCGCGTCGGCATGGAGGTGCTGGTCGATTTCGTCGACGGCGATCCCGACCGGCCGATGGTGATCGGCGTGGTCAACAACGCCGACGCGCTGCCGACCTATGCCCTGCCCGAACACAAGACGCGGTCAGGCATCAAGACGCGCAGTTCGCCCGGCGGGCGCGGCTTCAACGAGATCCGCTTCGAGGACAAGGCGGGGAAGGAGCAGGTCTTCCTCCATGCCCAGCGCGACTACGACCTGCGCATCGGCCATGACAGCCGGACGTCGGTGGCGTCGGGCCAGCATGTGAACGTCGCCGGGGGCCTGTGGGAGTGGGTGGGCAAGAACCACCACGCCACGGTGGACGGCGACCATGTCGAATCCATCGGCGGCGGCGTATCGCGCAGCGTCGGCGTCGATGTGCACGACAAGGTCGGCACCAACTATGCCGTCCATGCCGGGACCAACCTGTGCCTGGAAGCCGGCGCCTCGCTGACCCTCAAGGTCGGCGGCAGCTTCATCACGCTGAACGCCGCCGGCATCTCGATGAACGGCACCATGGTGCTGATCAACAGCGGCGGTGCCGCCAACGGGCTGAGCGCGGCCCCGGCGAAGCCCGACAAGCCGTCGCCCGCCGACAAGGACAAGGGCGGGTCGATCAAGGCACCGCCCAAGGCGAAGCTGCCGCGCGCGGCGCAAAGTCACAGCCCGAAGGCCGCGGCGCAGGCGATGGTGATGCGCAACGCCGCGGCGTCCAACACGCCGCTGTGCGAGATCTGTCAGAAATGATGCCAGAAATGACCCACCGGACATGAACCAGGCGATGACAGGCCCATCCCCCCGCCGCACCCCGCAGGAGGTGGTTGCCCGGCTCGCGCATCATCTGTGGCCGCAGGGCGAGAGAGAGAGCGGATCGGATGGGGAGGAGCGCGGTCTCTACATGATCGTCGACGCCGCACGCGATCCCGGCCTCTATCCCGGCCTGTTGGCGCGGGAGGAGGAGGCGGAGATGCGCGCCCTCTACCAGGGCGAAACCGCGAGCGAGATGGCCGAGGTGGCCCCCTATCTGGTCCGGCTGGATCGCGGCGGCGCCGTTGCCGACTGGCTGGTCGGGGAGGGCTGGGGCCGTGGCTGGGGCATCCTGGTGCAGGCCGGCGGCGACATCGACATGGTGCGCCGGCATTTCCGCAAGCTCACCATCGTCAACGACGCGAAGGGGGCGACCTACCTGTTCCGCTTCTACGATCCGGCGGTGCTGCGCAGCTTCCTGCCGATCAGCGATGCGGCCCAGCGCGGCGCATTGTTCGGGTCCGGCATCCGGTTCATGATGGAGGACGCGGGCGCCAAGGCGCTCATCCTGTTCGAACTGGTGGACGGCGACCTGCGCCGCGTCGAAGTGCCCCTCGGCGCCCCCGCGGGTGCGGCCGGCGCCTCCCCTGTCCGCTGATGCCCGAGCCAAAGGAGATCCCAGCGGTGGAGATGGTGGAATGCTGAGGCTGAGGATCGTGTCGGACCATCGGGCGTCGCTGGGCGGCAATGCCGAGAAGACTCTGCATGGCGGCAGCCTCACCGTCGGGCGGGGGGTGGAGAACGGCTGGATCCTGCCCGATCCCGACCTGCTGCTGTCGCGCCAGCATTGCGTGATCGAAGCGGCCGGATCCGGCTTCCGGGTGACCGACACCAGCACCAACGGCGTCTTCCTCAACGGATCGGAGCAGCCGATCGGCCGCAACGCGACGGCGCCGCTGTCGTCGGGCGACCGCATCCGCGTCGGCCGCTTCATCATCGAGGCGATGGTGGAATCGCTGAACGCCCCCAGCTTCACCGAAATCACCGGGGCCTTCGCGCTGGGCGGCAGAGGCGGGGAGGCCGACCCGTTCGCTCCGGCGCCGGCCCGGCATGCTGCCGAGCAGGATCCGTTCGACGAGCTGTTCGGCGATCCGACGGCACGCCCCTTCGAAGACCAGCCGCTGCGTTCGGAGGCTGAGCCGTTCGATTCCTGGACCTCCTCCAGCAGTGGGGCGGCGGTGCGGGAGCGTGCGGACGACTGGCATTTCGGCACCGTCGACGACCATTCCGATCCGTTGAACCAGGCAGTGTCGGTCGGCGTCTCCTTCCCGGCCCCGTTCCCGGACGAGCCGCAGCGGTCGTCCGGTGGCGGCATCCCCGACGATTGGGACGACGACCTCTTCGGCATGCCGCAGCCGGCGGCCCCGGCCATCCCCGACCCGTTGTCGTTCCCGCCGCCGAAATCGGCCCAGGCGCTGCCGGACGACTGGAACATCGACGAGACGCTGCCCGATCAGGCGGCGCCGGACCTGCCGCTCAACTCCGCCGCCCCGGATCTTCCTTCGGAATCGGTCGCGCCGCCGGAACCCGACCCCCTGCCGGACGATACCGACATCGCTCCCCTTCCGGTCGCGGCAATGCCGGCTCCGGCGCCACCTTCGGCGCCCGATGCCGGTGCGGCGGTCGCCGCCTTCTACGAGGGGTTCGGCGCTCCGCTGCCGCCGGACGGGCTGCCGGATGCCACCGCGATGATGCGCAGCCTGGGCGAGGCGTTGCGCGCCAGCCTGGGGGCGCTGCATGGCAGCCTGCGGGCGCGGGCGCGCTTCAAGGACGAATTCCATCTGGAGCAGACCAGCTTCCGCCCCGCGGGCGAGAACCCGCTGAAGCGCTGCGAAACCCTGGACGAGGCGGTGTCGGTGCTGGCCAACCCGCGTCTGCGCGGCTTTCTGCCGATGGGCGACGCGGTGCGCGAGGCGGCGAGCGACGTGCAGGTTCATCACCTTGCCTATGCCGCGGCGCTGCAGATCGCGCTGAAGCAGGTGGTCGCCAAGTTCGATCCCGGCGCGCTCAGCCAGCGGCTGGAGACCCGGCTTCTCGACAGCCTCGTTCCGGCCGCGCGCAAGGCGCGCTACTGGGACCAGTACGAGGTCCTTTACAAGGATCTGGTGGTCGAGTTGGAGGAGGATTTCGACCGCGTCGTCGGCGATGCCATCGCCCGTGAATACGACCGCTTCATCCGCCGCGATGGCGCGGGCGGTGCCGACGGCGAAAAGCCCGACTGAACCCGTCCGACGCCCCGCCGCATCAACCCCCCTGACCGGACCACGCCCCTTCCATGGCCCAGCCCCCCGACGACAGCCACGAGCCCACCGCCATCCTGCCCGCCGCCGGCGCGGGGGCGGATACGGGCACGGAAACAGGGGTGGATCCCCAGGCCACCCGGCTGACGGCGCCGCCCGCAACCCCGGTGCCGTCCACTCCGGCGCCGACCTCCACCGCATCGGGTGTGGAGGCGTCGGGCGACCGGGCGGGCGTCCGGTCCGTTCCGGAACCGATCGGGCCGGGCACGCTGCTGAGCCACACCTATCGGGTGGAGGGGCTGATCGCCCGCGGCGGCATGGGCGAGGTGCACCGCGCCCGCCATGTCGACATGGACACCTGGCATGCGGTGAAGGTGATCCGCCCGGAGCTGGCGCAGGACGCCAAGATGGTCGAGCTGCTGCGGCGCGAGGCGGCGGCATTGCGGGAGATCCGGCACGAGGCGGTGGTGTCCTACGACGGCGTCTTCCGCGACGAATTCGGCCGGATTCTGCTGTCGATGGAGTTTCTCGACGGACCGTCGCTGCACGAGGTGCTGCAGGCCGGCCCGCTGGACGCGGCGTCGGTCGCCGTCCTGCTCGACCGCATCGCCTCCGGTCTGGCGGCGGCGCACCAGCGCGGCATCATCCACCGCGACATGTCGACCGACAATGTCATCCTGCCCGGCCGCGACATCGCCAACGCCAAGATCATCGATTTCGGCATCGCCAAGCAGACCGCCGCCGGGGTGGGAACCATCATCGGCGACGGCTTCGCCGGCAAATACGGCTTCGCCTCGCCCGAGCAGTTCGGTCTGTTCGGCGGGCAGGTCGGGCCGCAGTCCGACATCTACAGCGCCGGTCTGGTGCTGGCCGCGGCGGCGCTGGGGCATCCGCTCGACATGGGCCGCACGCCGCAGGCGATGATCGAGCGGCGCATGTCGGTGCCCGACCTGTCGGCGCTGGAGGAGCCGTTGCGCGGCGTCCTCTGCTCGATGCTGGAGCCGGACCCGCAGAACCGGGCCAAAACGATGGCGGAACTGGTCGGCGCCCTGACCCGCCGCGCCGCCGACATCACGCCCTTCGAACACACCTCCCTTCCGGTTTCCACGCCGGAAAAGGAGATGAAGACGGTGGTGACGCCGACGGTGGTCACGAAGGCCCAACCGGCGAATGCCCCCGGTGAGACGAAGAAGGCGCCGGTCGGCCTGATCGCCGGCGGGGTCGGCGGTCTGGTGGCGGCCGGCATCGCCGGATTCCTGCTGTTCGGGCAATCGCAGCCGCCCGCGCCTGCCAAGCAGGCCGCTACCCCGACGCCGACTGCAACGACGACGGCACCGCCGGCTTCCACCGCGTCCGCTCCGCCGCCATCGACGGGCATGACGACGGCGCCGCTCGGCACCGCCGCCTCGACTTCGGAACAGCAGCAGAAGCCGCCTCCCGTCGAGGCGACGAACCTGGACGCCCAGCCGCCCAGCCCGGTCAAGCCCGCCATACAGCCCGCCGGACCGGTCACGCCGCCGCTGCCGATCACGCCGGCGGTCCAGACCGTGACCCCGCCGAACCCGCCCCCGGCACAGCCGCAAGTTCAGCCGCAGCCGACTCCGCCGGTCCAGCAGGCGGCCCTTCCCGTCGCTCCACCGGTCCCGCGCCTGACGCCGGCCGAGGCGCGCAAGGCCGTCGAGACGGCCGCCGGTGCCTTCACCTGCGCCGGCATCCGCACGGTCGAGGCCGGGAACGGCCTGCGGATCGGCGGCTATGTCGGCACGGAGGACGATGCCAGGGTGCTGAAGGCGGCGATCACCGCCCTGCCGCCCGGCATCGACGTCGATGCGCAGGTCGCCGTGCGGCCCTGGCCGCTGTGCGAGGCGCTGGGCGCCGCCGGACTGCCGGCGCGGGCCGAGGCCCAGGGGAACGGCGCCTTGGGGCTGGGTTTCAACCGGCCGTCGATGGTCTACCGCAAGGGTGACAAGCTGGAGGTCACCGTGACCGCCGGGACATCGGGTTACCTGACCGTCGATTACATCGACATGGAAGGCAACGCGATCCACATGGTGCCGATGCGGCTGCGCCGCGACGACCGGCTGGAGGCAGGCCGGCCGGTGACGCTGGGCATCGCGAAATCGGCGAGCGACCGCGTCTATACCATCGCCCCGCCCTATGGCCCGGCGATGATCCTGGCGCTGGTGACCCGCGAACCGCTGTTCCCCGCCGACCGGGAGGAGGTGGAGCCGGCAGGCCCCTATCTGGCGAGCCTGCGCGGCGCACTGGCGAAGGCGGAGGCCAAGGGCGGCGTGGTCGCCCAGTCCGCCTTCTTCGCCACCGTCGCCGAATAGCTCCGCCGATGAAAAGTCGTGGCGGCCGGCGTCCTGCCGTCATCGCCGGCCTTCTGGCGCTCTGCGCGCTGGCCGGCGGGCTGCTCGGCCTCGGCATCGACCGGCTGACCGGTCCGACCTCTTCCCCGGCTCCGGCACCGCCGCAGATCGTGGCGGTGGAGCCGCCGCCTGCCATCCCGGCTCCTGTCCCGGCTGTCGTCCCTGCCCCTCTTCCCGCGCCGGTCCCGGCCGCCGCTCCTGTCCCGCCGGCTCTTCCGGCGCTGTCGGAGGCCCGTTGCCCGGACGGTCCGTTGCCGGTCGGGCCGGCGCCGCGCTGCCGGTCCTTTCGCGTGCCGTCCGACTGGCAGCGGGCGGACAGCCTGCCGGTCGATCTGTTCGTGACGATCCTGCCGGCGCTGAACGGTGCGCCGGCCGCCGATCCGGTGGTGCTGCTCAGCGGCGGGCCGGGGCAGGGCGGCAGCGACGATCTGCGCGGCAATGCCGCGATCCTGGCGCCGATGCGGGCCGGCCGCGACGTCATCCTGGTCGATCAGCGCGGCGCCGGCCGGTCGAAGCCCTCGCTGCGCTGTCCGGGGCTCGACCCGCTGCGCTACTGGTTCGGAGGCGTGACGGCGGAGGATGCCACCACCTGCCTGGAGCCGCTGCGCCGCGCCGGCTACCGGCTGGAGGATTTCGACAGCGGCCAGAGCGCGGCCGATCTGCCGGCGCTGCGCCGTGCCCTGGGGGTGGAGCGCTGGAACGTCGTCGCGACCTCATATGGTGGGGTGCTGGCGCAGGCGCTTCTGCGCATCGACGGGGCGGCGGTGCGCAGCCTCGTGCTGAATTCCCCGGCCACGGCTGACGCGACATGGCTCGACCTCGACCGTCTCACCGCCATCCGGCAGGCTCACCGCCGCATGGTCGAGGATTGCGCCGCACAGCCCGACTGCGCCCGCGCCTTTCCCCGGCTGGGACAGGCGGTCGACCGGCTGGCGGCGGCGCTGGAGCGACGACCGCTGGACCTGCGGCTGCGCCATCCCGTCACCGGACGGGAGACCGACCTGCGCCTGGGCTGGCCGATGCTGGCCGGCGTCCTGGCGCTGCGGCTGGGCAGCGGCGACGGGATGGTGGCGGTGCCGGCCCTGCTCGACCGGCTTGACCGCATTATCGGCGATCCTGCGGCGGCGGGGCGGGTGGACGATCCGGCCATCCTGTCCCTGGTAATGCCGCCGCCGATCTGGACCGTGCTGGACAGTCTGGCCTATGGCCTGAACCTGACCGTCGGCTGCCGCGAGAACCGGCCGCACATCGACGCCGCCGCCGCCCGCCGTGCCGCCGCCGACCTGCGCCCCTATGTGATGGCTGAGGCGGTGGAGACCGATTACGACGCCGCCTGTCCGACGTTGGGGCTGCGCCCGGTCGATGCGTCCTTCTACCGGCCGGCTACGTCGGACGTGCCGGCGCTGATCCTGACCGGCGCCTACGACACCTTTACCGCGCCGGCGCGGGCCGAGGCGATGGGGCGGAGCCTGCCGCGGGCCATTCTGCTGTCCTTCCGCGGCCTCGGTCATGACGTGCTGGGCGCCAGCCTGTGCGGCCGCACCGCCGCCGCCGGTTTCATCGAGACGCTGGCCGTGGGCGAGGCCGGCACCTGCGTCGAACGGCTGCTGCCGCCGACCTTTGCAACCCGGCCTTGACCATCCGGCCGTGATCGTCCAAGCGCAGTCTTAACGATTCCACCGCCAGCCGATCCGGCGTCCATTGCCAGACGCCGGCGCAAACACTATGATTCGTCTGCTGCAATCCGGGTGTCCGCAGGGACGGGACCCGTACCGCTTGAGACGATCGGAAGACCCGTATGGACGCTCACGACCTTTCGCTGGATGACAACCGCACGATCCAGGCCATCGGCATCCTCGCCGACGTGCTGGACGGGGTGGAGGGGCCGGGCGGTCTCGACACGGTGCTGGTGTCCAAGGCGCTGCGTCAGGTGATCGCCACCAAATCGCAGCCGGCCTTCGAATTCGCCTCCCGCGCCTTCAACACGCTGGAGCCGTCGGTCCGCCGTCAGGTGGCGGAAACCGCGGACGAGGCGGCGCACCATGCGGTCGAACTGCGCGGCCGGGTCGGCGGCTTCCTGTCCACCGCCCCGAAGAAGCCGGTTCCGCAAGGCCCGGTGGTCGGCCAGCAGCCGAATTTCATCACCGCGTTGAACCTGCGCTCCCGCCGCCGGCCCAACCAGCCGTCCTAAGCAGATTCAGCCTTCCTCCGGCGACAACGTGTCCAGCAGCGCGCAGTCCCAATAGGGGCGCGGGCCGAATCGCTGGACCAGGAAATCCACGAAAACCCGCACCTTCGGTGACAGGTGGCGGTTCTGCGGATAGACCGCGTTGACCGCCAGTTCCGAGGGGATGTGGCGGTACAGGACGCTGACCAGCTCGCCGCGCGCCAGCGCCTGACCGCACAGGAAGGTCGGCGACATGATGAAGCCGACGCCGGCCACCGCCGCTTCGCGCAGCAGGTCGCCGTTGTTGCTGCGGATCGGCCCAGAGACCCGGACGTTGCGGGGCTCGCCATCGACGGTGAAGGGCCAGAGGTCCGGCGTCGGCACGTTGGTGTAGATCAGGCAGTTGTGGTTGGCCAGATCGTCCGGCGTTTCCGGCACGCCATGTTTCTGCAGATAGGCCGGGCTGGCGCACAGAGCCATCCGCGCCGGGGCCAGCCGCCGGGCGATCAGCGAACTGTCGCGCAGCTTGCCGATGCGAACCGCCAGATCATAGCCCTCGTCGACCAAATCGACCGTGCGGTCGTTCAGGTCCATGTCGATCTCGATGGCCGGATAACGCTCCAGGAACTCCGCCACCGCCGGGGCCAGATGCAGGATGCCGAAGCTGACCGGCGCGTTCAGCCGCAGCCGGCCGCGCGGGGCGGCATGCAGGTCGGCGACCGCCTGCTCCGCCTCCTCCAGATCGGCCAGGATGCGGGTGCAGCGCTCGTAATAGGCCTGCCCCACCTCGGTCAGGCTGAGCTTGCGGGTGGTGCGGTTCAGCAGCCGCGCGCCGAGCCGGTTCTCCAACTCGCCGATGCGGCGGGAGACCACCGACTTCGACAGGTTGAGCCGGTCGGCGGCGGCGGTGAAGCTCTTGGTGTCCACCACCTTGATGAAGGCGAGCATGTCGTCGAGGCGATCCATGGCATTGTTGTACACCCGGAAACAATGAGGTGCCAAGATCCGGCAATACCGGAAAGGCCGTTGCGCCCTATGTTTGGTGTCACCCCGCGGCCATGACCGGCTGCGGCGGCCCGATGACGCAACGAAACAGGGAGTGACGGCGATGGCGAAGGTTCTGGTCCTCTATTACAGCAGCTGGGGTCATGTGTCGGAGATGGCGCAGGCGGTGGCCGAGGGCGCCCGCTCCGTCGCCGGGACCGAGGTGACGGTGAAGCGCGTGCCGGAACTCGTGCCGGAGGCCGTCCGCCAGTCCGCCCATTACAAGGACGAGAGCAACATCCCCGTTGCCACGGTGGACGAGCTGGCCCAGTACGACGCGATCGTCATCGGCACACCGACCCGCTATGGCAACATGGCCTCGCAGATGAAGAACTTCCTCGACCAGACCGGCGGGCTGTGGGCCAAGGGCGCCCTGGTTGGCAAGGTCGGCGCGGCCTTCACCTCCACCGCAACCCAGCATGGCGGGCAGGAGAGCACGATCCTCAGCACCCACACCGTGCTTCTGCATCTGGGCTTGGTGATCGTCGGTCTGCCTTATTCCTTCCAGGGCCAGATGGGCGTTTCGGAAGTGATGGGCAACTCGCCCTATGGCGCCAGCACCATCGCCGGCGGCGACGGCTCCCGCCGGCCGAGCGCGGTCGAGTTGGACGGCGCCCGCTATCAGGGCCGCCATGTCGCCGAGATCGCGACCAAGCTGCACGGTTGATGACTCGTCGCAAACGCTGAAGAAGAGGAGGGAGCCGTGGGCCTGCTGATCGACGGACAGTGGCACGACCAGTGGTACGACACCAAGAAGACCGGCGGCGCGTTCGTCCGGACGGAGGCGCAGTTCCGCGACGGGGTGTCGGCCGACGGCTCCACCCCCTACCCGGCGGAGGCCGGGCGCTATCACCTGATGGTGTCGCTGGCTTGCCCCTGGGCGCACCGCACGCTGATCTTCCGCAAGCTGAAACGGCTGGACGGGGTGATCGGCGTCAGCGTCGTCGATCCGCTGATGCTGTCGGACGGCTGGACCTTCGCCGAACCGGAACCCGTCACTGGCGCCCGCCGGCTGTACGAGGTCTATCTGAAGGCCAGCCCCGGCTACAGCGGCCGGGTGACCGTTCCGGTGCTGTGGGACAAGAAGACCGGCAGCATCGTGAACAACGAGTCGGCGGAGATCATCCGCATGCTCAACCGCGAATTCGACGCCTTCACCGACGTGCGCACCGACTTCTGCCCGCCGGAACTGGTGGAGGAGATCGACCGCGTCAACGCCTTCGTCTATGACGCCGTCAACAACGGCGTCTACAAGGCCGGCTTCGCCACCTCCCAGGACAAGTACGAGGCCGCCTTCGACGCGCTGTTCGCCGCGCTGGACGGCATCGACGCCAAGCTGGCGACCCAGCGCTGGCTGGCCGGCAACCGCCTGACCGAGGCGGATTGGCGCCTGTTCACCACGCTGGTGCGCTTCGACGCCGTCTATGTCGGGCATTTCAAGTGCAACAAGCGGCGGATCGCCGACTATCCGCACCTGTCGGGCTATCTGCGCGACCTCTATCAGGTGCCGGGCGTGGCGGAGACGGTGAATTTCGACCACATCAAGCGCCACTACTACGGCAGCCACGCCACCATCAACCCGACCGGCATCGTGCCGAAGGGGCCGGAGCTGGACCTCGACGCCCCGCACGGCCGCGGTGACCTTGGGCCGGATCCTCTGGAATCGTAACGGATCGCTTCCCCGGCGGTTGTCGATAAGAGAACGACAACCGTATGAAGGGGATACGTCCGATGCGTACAGTCATCCTGGCGGCCGCGGCCGTCCTGGCCCTCTCGTCACCGGCGCTGGCCCAGAGCGGCCAATCCCAGAATGGGCAATCGCAGAATGGATGGGGCGGGGCACTCGACCAGCTGAACCGTGCGGTCAACCCCAACGCCTACCCGCAGGACCGCAACGACCGCGCCGCGGAAGACCGCGACCTGAACCGCGACGGCCGCCGCTACGAAGGCTCCTCCGGCAATCGCCGCGGCAATGCCTACAGCGACTATTCCGACCGCGACCTGCGCAACCAGTATGAGCGGCTGAGCGAGGAGCAGCGCCAGATCCGGCAGAACCGCCGCGCCATCGAAGACGAGATGGACCGCCGCGGCATCAGCCGCTGAGCAGAGACTGCCGTCAGGGCTTGTAGCAGCGGGCCATGTCTTCCGGGTTGCCCATCGCCTCGCACTGGAAGCCGTTGGAGAATTTGAAGCGCAGCGGGCCGGTCTTGCGGACGCTGACCACCGGCTTCTTGCCCGCATCCTGGAATTCCACCCAGGCGGAGCTGTCGAAGCGGGTCTGCAGCCCATTGCTCAGCTGCACGCGGCCCTGACGGTCCTTGATGACCTGGATCCCGGTGTTGAACAGCAGATTCGGTCCGTCGGGCTTCGCCGACAGGCCGTTGGTGCAGTTCACCCCCTCCGGCTTGACCGCGACGCATTCGAAGGGATGCGGCTGGCCGGCGGTGAGGACCATGGCATAGACGGCGATTTCCAGGACATTCATCGGCATGGGCGTGCACCAGCGGGAAGGCGGCGGATCCTGTCCGTCTTACCGACCATCTGGTTACGAAAGAGATAATGTCGCGCCCGCGGTTGAATCTTGCGCATGATGCTCCGGCGGAGCGTTCTGCCGCAAGTCCACGCCGACCGGCGCCTGGACTTGCGCGCCCGGGACCGGTAGAAGCGGTGGCAAAGGCAAATTGCTTGTTCAGCCACAGGGGGCGGGCGCAAACCCATGACGTTCCAACAGCGTTTGATCCTGCTGGTCACCGGTCTGGTGCTGCTGGCGATCGCGGCGGTCACCACGACGATGGCCTGGACGACGCGCGCCGCCCTGACCGAGCGGATCGAGGCGGAGGCGCGGCTGACCGCCGGGCTGCTCGCGCGCGGGGCCGCCCAGGCCCGCGACATCCCGCAGGAGGTCGACGCCCTGCTGTCTGAACGGCTGCTGTCGGAAGCGACGCTGACCTCCCATCTGGTGGCGCTGGCGGAAGCGGCGAAGCAGTCGCCGCGCGCCATCAACGACCGGCTGAAGCAGATCGCCGAAGCCGGCGGCCCGGACGAAATGTGGATCACCGACAACCGCGGCCGGGCCTATCTGCACAACCTCGCCGGTCCCGACCCGGTCTTCGGCCAGGATGCCAAGGGCGGGCCGCGCCATGGCGCTTATACCGGCCTGCTGAACCGCTCCCCCGCGTCGGTGGTTTCCGAACCGGCGATGGAGAACGGCCGGCTGATGAAGTTCGCCGGCGTGACCGGCGTCGACAAGCCGCGCATCGTCCAGGTCGGCACCGACGTGCGGCGCCTCGCCGACATCGTGCGCAATTCCGGCACCGACGGCCTGATCGACGGGCTGCTCGCCACGCGCGCGGTGGAGGGGGCATGGCTGCTCGACCGCGACGGGCGGGTGCTGGCCCGTGGGGCGGTGATGGGTGACGGGGCCGGCGGTCCGCTGTCGGACGCCGACATCGCGGCGGCGAAGGCGGTGGTGCCGGGCGGCGACGTGGCGATCCGCGTGTCGGGCAACAGCATGCTGGCGCTGGCGCCGATCCGTTACGCCGGCCCCACCACCGCCGCGGGTTCGGCGGCGGGCGTGCCGACGGTCGCCGTGGTGCGGGTTCCCTATACGGAGCCGGGGGCGATGCTGAGCCGCCAGCTGAAGATCGGCGGTCTGGTCGGTGTCCTCGTGCTGGCGCTGGGCGTCTATGCCTGCGTGCGCTTCGCCCGCGACCAGATGGCGCCGGTGGAGCGGCTGAGCGAGGCGGTCAAGGCGGTGGAGGCCGGCCGCTTCAACCCCTTCACCCTGAACGAGGCGGCCGACCGCGACGACGAGTTCGGCCGGCTGTCGCGCGTCTTCCGCCGCATGGCGATGGAGGCGAGCGCACGCGAGGAGACTCTCGACGCCCAGCTGGTCATGCGCGGGGCGGAGCTGGAGACCAAGACGGAGAAGCTTGCCGCCGCCGAACAGCTGATCGAGGAGGAGCAGCGCGCCGCCCGCGACGTGCAGTCCAACCTGCTGCCCCGCCAGCTGCCGGTCGGCCGCGACAGCCAGTTCTACGCCATGCTGCTGCCCGGCCACACGGTCAGCGGCGACTTCTATGACGTGATCGAGCTGGACGAGCGCTACAGCCTGCTGGTCACCGCCGGCGTGTCGGGCGGCGGCGTGCCGGCGGCCTTCCTGATGCTGATGGTGCGCGGCGCCATCCGCGAAGCGGCCCGTCCCGGCGTCGGCCCGGCGGCGATCCTGACCCTTGCGAACGAGCGGCTGTGCGGCGAAAGCCCCTTCAACGGCTTCGCTTCCGTCTTCGTCGCCGTCTATGACCGTGTCGCCGGCACGCTGGTCCATGCCGCCGCCGGTCATCGCGGCGCCTGCCGCATCACCGCCGACGGCGGGGTGGAGTTCCTGACCGCCACCGGCGGCCCGGCGCTGGGCGTCCGCCGCGGCGCGCCCTATGCCGAAGCTGTGGTGACGCTGAACCAGGACGAGACGCTGTTCCTGTGCACCGACGGCGTGCTGCGCTCCGTCGACGGCCAGCGCGAGCCCTTCGGCGAGGAGCGCCTCGCCGCCGCCCTGGCCCACAGCCGCGGCATGTCCGCCCGCGACCGCACCGAACTGGTGCTGCGCAGCGTGCAGTCCCATGTGGGAGCGGACGGCCTGATCGCCGGCGATCTGGTCTGCCTTGTCATGCGCCGCCTGCTGCCGGTGACGGAGACGGCGGAGGCGGTTTGAGGTCGCAGCGTTAGACCCCCACCCCAACCCTCCCCCGCCCAGCGGGGGAGGGTTGGGGTGGGGGCATCCGAAGTCCGCACTTAACCACCCCTACCGCTTCTCCCGCGCCCGCGCCGCCGTCTCCCGCTCCAGCCTCTCGCGCAGGAAGGCCAGCACCGCGGCCTCTTCACCACTCAGCCCCGCCAGTTCGTTGCGCAGCTCGGCCTCGACCTCGCGCTTCAGCGACTCCAGCAGGTCGCCCTCCAGATAGGCGTCCAGCACCTCGGGGTGGACGTAGCTCTTGCGACAGACGCTGGGAGTGTTGCCCAGGCGGGTGGCGACCTGCTCGATGGCGCGGGTGACGTTGCGCTTGGCGGCGCTGGCGCTGTCGAAGCTCTCGAACTCGCGCAGAGCCATGGCGGCCAGCACCGTGCCGGCCCAGGTGCGGAAGTCCTTGGCGGTGAAATCGGCGCCGGTCGCCTCGCGCAGATAGGCGTTGACGTCGCCGGAGGTCACGGCGTGGCGCTGCCCGTCGCGGTCGAGATACTGGAACAGCTCGTCGCCCGGCACGTCGCGGCAGGCACCGACGACGCGGGCCAGCCGGCGGTCGCGCAGCGAGACGTTCCATTCCTTGCCCGACTTGCCCTTGAAGGAGAAGCGGACCTCCGACCCCTCGATCTCGGTGTGGCCGTCGCGCAGCGTGGTCAGGCCATAGCTCTTGTTCTCGCGGGCATAGCTCTCGTTGCCGACGCGGATCAGCGTGGTTTCCAGCAGGCGGACCACGGCGGCCAGCACCTTCTCCCGTGGCAGGCCGCGATTGCCGAGGTCGGCGTTCACCCGCTCGCGCAGATGCGGCAGGGCGCGGCAGAAATCCAGCATGCGGCCGAACTTTGTGCCCTCGCGCAGTTCGGTCCAGCGACGGTGGTAGCGGTACTGCTTGCGCCCCTTGGCGTCGCGGCCGGTCGCCTGCAGATGGCCGTCGGGATCGGGGCAGATCCAGACGTCGCGGTAGGCTGGCGGGATCGCCAGCTTTCGGATGCGCGCCAGCGTGTCCTCCTCCGTCACCTGCGCCCCGTCGGGCCACAGGAAGCGGAAGCCCTTGCCGTAGCGCCGCCGCCGGATGCCGGGCATCTCGTCGGAGCTGTAGGTCAACCCGGCGCAGGCGGCTTCCTGCTCGGGCGAGGGGGTATCCGCATCGGATGGGGCCAAATCGGGCGGGGGGAGGGTGCTGTCCATACGGCCAACAACGGCCGGCAAGGGGATTGGTTGCCGCCATCCCCTTTGGAGAGGGTTTCTTCGCAGTTGCAAAAACCCTATCCTGGCACCGCCGAACCCCGTCCAGAACCCCGAATGGAGCGCTTGAGCATGGACCGCAAGCCGGACGAAACGACGCTGACCGCCCATCTGCCGAACCTGGAAATCCAAATCCGCCACCGCGAGGCCGGCGACGACGGCGCTGAGGTGATCGCCATCCAGTTCCGCGCCACCCCGTCCTTCGACGCCGTCGCCAAGCTGCTGGCCCCCAGCCTGATGACTCCGCTGCTGCTGGCCGGCCCCGTCGGCGGCAAGCCGGGCGCCAACCCGATGGCGGCCGGCATGGCCGAGCTGTGGATGGCGCCGATGCGTCTGTGGGGCGAGATGGTGCGGCAGGCCTGGGCGCCCTGGCTCCAGATGGGACAGCGCCGTTAAGTCACGGCCACTTCACCTCGGGCGGCAGGCTCATCAGGATCGCCTCGGTGTTGCCGCCGGTCTTCAGGCCGAAGGTGGTGCCGCGGTCGTAGAGCAGGTTGAACTCCACATACCGGCCGCGGCGGACCAACTGGTGCTCGCGCTGCTCGGCGGTCCAGGGGCGGTTCATGTGCCGGCGGACCAGGGCGACGTAGGTGTCGAGGAAGGCGGTGCCGACGTCGCGGGTGAAGGCGAAGTCGGCCTCCCAGTCGCCCGACTCGAGATTGTCGAAGAAGATGCCGCCGACGCCGCGCGCCTCGTCGCGGTGCGGCAGGTAGAAATAGCGGTCGCACCACTCCTTGTAGCGCGGATAATAGTCCGGGTCGTGGCGGTCGCAGGCGGCGCGCAGGCCGGCGTGGAAGTCGGCGGTATCCCGGTCGTCCGGGATCATCGGTGTCAGGTCGGCGCCGCCGCCGAACCAGCCCTTGGTCGTCACAATGTGGCGGGTGTTCATGTGCGTCGCCGGCACCAGCGGCGAGCGCATGTGCGCCACCAGACTGATCCCCGACGCCCAGAACGCGCCGGTCTCGGCGGCTCCGGGGATGTTGGCGCGGAATTCCGGGCTGAAGGTGCCGTGGACGGTCGAGATGTTGACCCCGACCTTCTCGAACACCCGGCCCTTCATCACCGACATGGTGCCGCCGCCGCCCTCGCCGCCGCCATGATCCGGGCGAGCCCAGCTCTTGCGCTCGAACCGGCCGGGGGGCAGGTCGGCGTGGGTGCCGGTCAGCTCGTCCTCCAGCGTCTCGAAGGCGGCGCAGATGCGGTCGCGCAGCTCCTGGAACCAGGCGGCGGCGCGGGCCTTGCGGTCTTCGACGGTGCTGGGGTCGGCTGACGTGGCGGCAGTCATGGCGTTTCCGGCTGTGCAGAGAGGGGCTGGAGACCTGCGGCGGCAGTCTGCCGCAAGGCCTCACCCAACACCATCGCGGCGCTGACCGCAACGTTCAAGGAGCGGGCGGGCGGCACCATCGGGATCACCAGCCGGGCGTCGGCGGCGTCATGCACCTCGTCGGGCACCCCGGCGCTCTCACGGCCGACCAGGATGCGGTCGCCGGGGGCGAAGCGGAAGTCGGTGTAGGGAATCGCCGCCCGCGTGGTCAGCAGCACCAGCCGCCCGGCCTGCGGCGCCGCGCGGTATGCGGACCAGGAGCTGTGCCGTACCCAGTTCAGGTGGTCCAGATAGTCCATCCCGGCGCGCCGCAACCGGCGGTCATCCAGCACGAAGCCGCAGGGTTCGATCAGGTCGAGCGCGACGCCGAGCCCCGCCGCGAGTCGCATCAGGGTCCCCGCATTCTGCGGAATGTCGGGTTCGAACAGCACAAGGCGCAACGCGGGCCTTGCTTCGAAGTGTTTGTTTTGCATACAAATGTTCTTGCCCTTCGCACACGCGACAAATTGTCCCCCGGCCAAGGACTTTTCAAGATGTCGACGCGACGGTATACCGCAGGTCTGAATCCGGAGATACCCACTCCGGAAGGACGCGGCATGCCTGAGGGTTTTCCTTCCGGCGGGCGGGCAAGCCGCGTCTTGCAGTATTACGGTCCATCGGTCGTCCGGCGCGGGCAAAGGGCGTCGGGCATGCCTTGAGGAGAAACAGGCTTATGGCTCAGACCACGCATCCGCCCGGGACGGGTGGCCACGCGGCCTCCGGCGGCGAGGGGGGTTCCCGCCGCGATTTTCTGTATCTTGCCACCGGTGCGGTCGGCGTCGTCGGGGCGGCCTCGGCGGCTTGGCCCTTCATCGACAGCCTGAACCCGGCGGCCGACACCCTGGCGCTCGCCTCCATTGACGTCGATCTGGCCCCCGTGGCCGTCGGCCAGGCGATCACGGTCACCTGGCGCGGAAAGCCTGTCTTTGTCCGCCACCGCACCGCCGAAGAGATCGAGTCCGCCAAGACGGTCAATCTGGGCGACCTGCGCGATCCGGTTGCCGACGATGCCCGCGTGAAGAAGCCGGAATGGCTGATCGTCATCGGCATCTGCACGCATCTGGGCTGTGTGCCGCTCGGGCAGAAGGTCACCGATCCGCGCGGCGACTATGGCGGGTGGTTCTGCCCCTGCCACGGCTCGCACTACGACACCGCTGGGCGCATCCGCAAGGGCCCGGCCCCCGCCAACCTTGTCCTTCCGACGTACGCCTTCACCGGCGATACCAAGATCCGGCTCGGTTAAGCGGCCCAACGGTTCTGGAGACCCCGAGATGGCTCAGGTTCAAGCCACCAAGTTCAAGAATCCGGTCGTGAACTGGATCGACAGCCGCCTGCCGATCTTCACGATGCTGGATCACGAGTACAACCACTACCCGATGCCGCGGAACGTCAACTATCTGTGGGCGTTCGGTGCCATTGCCGGCATCATGCTGGTCATCATGATCGCCACGGGCCTGTTCCTGGCGATGCAGTACTCGTCGCACACCTCGCTGGCCTTCAATTCGGTCGAGCGCATCATGCGCGACGTGAATTACGGCTGGCTGCTGCGCTATGTGCACGCCAACGGCGCGTCGATGTTCTTCATCGCCGTTTACATCCACATGTTCCGCGGCATGTATTACGGCTCCTACAAGGCGCCGCGCGAGATCCTGTGGATCCTGGGCGTCATCATCTTCCTCGTCATGATGGGCACCGCCTTCATGGGCTATGTGCTGCCCTGGGGCCAGATGAGCTTCTGGGGCGCCACCGTCATCACGAACCTGTTCTCGGCCTTCCCGATCGTCGGCGATCCCATCGTCACGCTGCTGTGGGGCGGTTTCTCGGTCGACAACCCGACGCTGAACCGCTTCTTCGCGCTGCATTTCCTGCTGCCCTTCGTCCTGCTGGGTCTGGTGATCCTGCACACGGCGGCGCTGCATGTCTGCGGTTCGAACAACCCGCTCGGCATCGAGCCCAAGGGTCCGCAGGACACCGTTCCGTTCAACCCCTACGTGACGGTCAAGGACGGCTTCGCCGTGGTGATCTTCCTGATCATCTACGCGGTGTTCGTGTTCTTCATGCCGAACTACATGGGCCATCCGGACAACTACATTCCGGCCAACCCGCTGGTGACCCCGGCGCACATCGTTCCGGAATGGTACTTCCTGCCCTTCTACGCCATGCTGCGCGCGATCCCGGACAAGCTGGGCGGCGTGCTGGCGATGTTCGGCTCGATCGCGCTGCTGGTCTTCCTGCCGTGGCTCGACCGCTCCAAGATCCGCAGCTGCAAGTTCCGCCCGGTCTACCGCCAGTTCTTCTGGATCCTGGCGATCGACGCCCTGATCCTGGGCTATGCCGGTTCCCAGCCGGCTGAGGGCTCCTGGCTGCTGATCGCGCGTATCGGCACCGCCTACTACTTCTTCCACTTCCTGATCCTGCTGCCGTTGCTGGGCAAGCTGGAGCGCACGCCTCCGCTTCCCACCAGCATCTCCGAGTCCGTTCTGAAGGGCGGTGGTGGCATCGCCGCCGGCGCCCATGCCAAGCCGATGGAGAAGGCCTGATGCGCGCGTTGAAGACTGCAATCCTTTCGGCGGCGCTGGCGCTCGGCATCGCCGGGGCCGCGCAGGCCTCCGAAGGCGTGCACATCCCCAAGCAGAGCTGGCCGCATTCCGGCATCTTCGGCACCATCGACAAGGCGTCGGCGCAGCGCGGCTTCCAGATCTACAAGGAAGTTTGCTCGGCCTGCCATTCGATGCATCTGGTGCCGATCCGCACGCTGGCCGGCATCGGCTTCAAGGAAGACGAGCTGAAGGCGCTCGCCGCCGGCTATGAGGTGCAGGCCGGCCCGAACGACGCGGGCGAGATGTTCATGCGTCCGGGCGTCCCGGCCGACCGCTTCCCGTCGCCGTTCCCCAACGATCAGGCCGCCCGCGTGGCGAACAACGGCGCGCTGCCGCCGGACCTGTCGCTGATGGCCAAGGCCCGCGTCGGTGGCGAGGATTACATCTACGCCTTCCTGACCGGCTTCGAGGAGCCGCCGCCCGACGTCCACATCATGGACGGCATGAACTACAACAAGGTGTTCCCCGGCCATCAGGTCGGCATGCCGAACATCCTGCAGCCCGACGGCGTCGCCTTCGCCGACGGCACCAAGGCGACGGTGGAGCAGCAGGCGCACGACGTGGCGACCTTCCTGACCTTCGTCGCGGAACCGCACCTGGATGCCCGCAAGCAGATGGGCGTCAAGGTCATCCTGTTCCTGCTGGTGCTGGCCGGCCTGATGTACGCCGCCAAGCGCAAGCTGTGGAGCACGCTGCACTGAGCCCGACGGTTCGGTGAGGTGATGTGAGACCTGGACAGGGCGCCCCGTTGGGCGCCCTGTTCCTGTTTGGGGGTATAGCTCATCGGGCGTCAGACGCAGGGGTGGAGAGAACGATGGTGGACAAGCTGATCGACGAGATCGTCGATTTCTGGTTCGACGAGGCGATGAAGCCCTATTGGTTCCGCAAATCGGCCAGCTTCGACCGGGCGGTCGCCGATACGCTGGGTCCGCATTACGAGGCGGCGGCGCGCGGCGCGTACGATCATTGGATGGAGGATGTCGACGGCTGCATCGCGCTGTGCGTGCTGCTGGATCAGGTGCCACGCAACATGTTCCGCAACGATCCGCGCGCCTTTGCCACCGACGGCAAGGCGCGGGCCGTCAGCGACCATGCCGTCGCCAACGGCTTCGATCTGGAATGCACGACCGACGAGCGGATCTTCCTTTACCTGCCCTTCGAGCATCACGAGGACATGGCGAGTCAGGACCGCTCCGTCGCCCTGTTCACCGAGCGGGTGGGCGATGAGACGACTGTGCGCTATGCCCGGCGCCACCGCGAAATCATCCAGCGCTTCGGCCGTTTTCCCCACCGCAACGCCATCCTCGGCCGTGCAAGCACGCCCGAAGAGGATGCCTTCCTGAAAGAGCCGGACTCGTCCTTTTAAGGTTTCAGACCGGCGGCGGCGCCAGCCAGCGTTCCAGGGCGCCCAGCAGGTCGGCGCGCCGCACCGGCTTGGTCAGATAGTCGTTCATCCCGGCGGACAGGCAGCGGATGCGGTCTTCCGGCTGGGCGTTGGCGGTGACGGCGATGATCGGGATGCGGCCCCGCCCGTCTCCCAGCCGGCGGATGGTGGCGGTCGCCGTCACCCCGTCCATGTCGGGCATGGCGACGTCCATCAGCACCGCTTCGGGCGGAACCGGCGCCTGGGCGACGGCCTCCACCGCTTCCGCTCCGCCATTGGCGGTTTCGACCGAGAATCCGGCTTTGGCGAGCAGCCCGGCGACCACCATGCGGTTGGTGGCGCTGTCGTCCACCACCAGCAGCCGGCCGCCGCGCGCGCGCGCCCAATTCATCAACCGCTCGGCGTCGGTGGTGCGGGAGGGCAGGGCGACCGGCATGTCCAGCACCGCCCGCCGCATCCCGTCGGCATGGTGTTCCACCGTCATCTGGGCGCCCAGCGCCGCCAGCAGGCGCCGGGCGAGTTCCTGGCCGAAGCCGGTCTCGCCATGGCTGTCGAAGCGTCCGGTCAGTTCGGCCCGCAGGGTCACGCGCTCATCCCCCGCCGGCAGGGCCGACAGGCGCACGTCCAGCCGTCCGGGGCCGGCATTGGCGATGGCGCTGGCGGCCAGCGCGTTGCACAGCGCGCCTGCGGTTTCCGCATCGCCCACCAGCCGCGGCGGCATGCCGCTCAGCACGCTCACGTCCAGGGCGATGCCGCGTCCCTGGGCCAGGGCCGCGGTCGATACCGACAGCATGCGGGCCAGCGCTTCGGGAGCGAAGGCCGTCCCCCGCCGGTTGGGGGCGTGATGCAGATTGTCACCGTCCATGGCCCGCCATTGGCAAAATGCGAAGCAGCTTGCAGCGATCGGGCCGGAAAACGACCGAGGTCAGCGCTCCGGCCGATCTTGCGACACATTCTCAGCAAGTTACGGGCCAGCGACGCATCATTTAGCAAGCCCTGATCCACGAAGCGCGTTATCCTGCCGCCGATATACCTGGGTAGGCTGGCCGACGCCGGAGAAGTGGCTCTATGGCAGAATCGATGTCCGGGCGACCGTTGGGCCGGCTGCGGCACCTCCTGGCGGCACTTGCGGTTCCGGTACAGCTGCTGGCCAGTGCGGCGGCGCATGGCGGCGAGTCGATTCCCTATTGCACCGATCCGGACTGGCCGCCCTACGAATCGATCACCGCCGACGGAAAGCACCAGGGAATCGCCGCGGACCTGCTGTCCCTGGTTTCGCAACGCTCCGGGGTGGACCTGCGTGTCCTGCCGACCCGTGATTGGGAGGACAGCATGGCGGCGGCGCGCGATGGGCGTTGCCGCTTCCTCAGCTTTCTGAACCGGACGCCGACGCGCGAGGAGTGGCTGGCCTTCACCGAACCGCTGTTCGTCGATCCCAATGTGCTGGTGACGCGGGAGGGTCACGATTATGTCGCCGATCTCGCCGGGGTCAGCGGCGAGACGATGGTGCTCCCCAAGGGCACGTCGATCGAAGAGAGGGTGCGGCGCGATTTCCCCAACCTGCGCATCGTCCTGGTCGGTACCGAGGCCGAGGCATTTGCCATGGTTTCCCGCGGCAAGGCCGACATGACGCTGAGATCGCTGACGGTCGCCGTCTACACCATCAAGACGGCCGGCTGGTTCAACCTGAAGGTTGCGGGCCATCTGCCGGGTTATGAGAATATGCTGCGGATCGGCGTGCGCCGGGACGAGCCGGAATTGCTGGCCGCCCTCGACCGCGGGGTTCGGACGATCTCGACCGCGGAGCGTACCGTCATCGCCAACCGGCATGTCGCCATTCAGGTCCAGTCGCCGCTCGATCCGTGGACGCTGGCGAAGCTGCTGGCCATTCCGGCGGCGGTCATTCTGACCAGCCTGTTCTGGATCCTGAAGCTGATGCGGGTGAACGAGCGGCTGCGGGTGCAGTCGCGCACCGACGTATTGACCGGCCTCGCCAACCGCAGCCACCTGAACGACGTCTGCCGTTCGGAAATGGAGCGGGCGGTCCGCTATGGCAGGCCGATGTCGATCATCCTCATCGATCTGGACCATTTCAAGCAGGTCAACGACCGCTACGGCCATGTCTTCGGCGATCAGGTCCTGGTCGAGTTCGCCGGTCTGGCCCGCGAAGCGCTGCGGTCGACCGATACGGTCGGCCGGTGGGGTGGCGAGGAATTCCTGATCCTCTGCCCGGAGACCAGCCTGGAAGCCGCCTTTGCGATTGCCGAACGATTGCGGCGGACCATGCGCGCCTATGGCTTCCCCAACGGCCACCGGCAGACCGGCAGTTTCGGCGTCGCCGGCTTCCGGGACGGCGACGGCATCGACCGCCTGCTGATCCGCGCCGACAATGCGCTGTACCGGGCCAAGGGCGAAGGGCGTGACCGGGTCGTTCTCGACGGGGGTGACGATGGCGACGGGGGCGAGGCGGTCCCGACCGGCGCGAAAGTCAGCCGGACCGTGTGTCCGGCGGGTTGAACAGATAGGGCACGAAGCTGCGGTGATGCTCGTTCACCCGCAATTCGCTGCCGATCGGCGGGAAGGCGCGCTGCTGGCAATCTGTGCGCTCGCACAGGCGGCAGTTCACGCCGATCGGCACCGCCGCCTTCATGTCGGTGATGTCGATGCCGGCGGCATAGACCAGCTCCGGCGCGTGGCTCGCCTCGCAACCCAGCCCGACGGCGAACTGCCGTGACGGCTTCAGATAGGCGCCGCCGCGCTTGGTCACCGTGCGGGCGATGCTGATATAGGCGGTGCGGTCCGGCATCTGGGCGAACTGCACCAGGATCTTGCCGGGTTGGGCGAAGGCCTCGTGCACGTTCCACAGCGGGCAGGCGCCGCCAAAGCGGGCGAAGTGGAAGCGAGTCGCCGAATGGCGCTTGGTGATGTTGCCGGCCATGTCGACCCGCACGAAATAGAAGGGCAGGCCGCGCGCCCCCGGCCGCTGCAGGGTGGACAGCCGGTGGCAGACCTGCTCGAAACTTGCGGAGAAGCGGCTTTGCAGTTGCTCCACATCGTGGCGCAAGGCGCGGGCCTGCGCCGCGAAGGCGCGGTATGGCAGGACCAGCGCCCCGGCGAAGTAATTGGCGAGCCCGACCCGGCAGATCGACCGTGCGTCCTCGCTTGAGAATTTCGCCTGATCCACCAGCTCGTCGATCTGGTCGCCGAATTCCAGCAGCGCGATCTGGTTCGCCATGTGGAAGGCGCGGCTGGAACTGGTCAGCAGGGCCGACAGCCGCAGCGTGCCGGTGGTGGCGTCGTAGCTGCGCATGGCGGTTTCGCCGGCCTCGTCGGCGACGATCTTCACCCGCACGTCGTGGCGGCGCTTCAGATAGGCGGCCAGTTCGTTCAGCAGCGATCCGGAATGGATCTTCTCGGTGTCCCACAGCCGTTCCGCCGCCTCGTCCAGCGGGCCGATGTAGTTGTTGCAATAGTGGAAATAGTCCCGCACCTCTTCATACGGAAATTGCGGGCCGGCGAAGCTGTCGCCCTGTTCGCGGTTGGACAGGCTGTCGGCCAGCGACTGCACCCGCTCATGCAGCTTCTGATAGGCCTGATGCAGGCTGAGCACCCGGCGGGCCAGTTCCGGGCTGGAGCCCACCACGCTGCGCAGTTCGCCCGCGGTCAGCGGCGCGCCGACGAACAGCGGATCGGCCAGCGCCTCGCGCAGGTCGGAGACCAGCCGGCTGTCCTCGTCCTCCAGGAAGGCGGACAGTTCCAGCTCGAAGATGGCGGCGATCCGCATCAGCACCGGCAGGGTCAGCGGGCGCTGGTTGTTCTCCAACTGGTTGAGATAGCTGGGAGAAAGCTCCAGTGTCTTGGCCAGCGACGCCTGGGTCAGGCCGCGCTGTTCGCGCAGGCGGCGCAGCTTGTAGCCAAGGAATAGCTTCTTTTGCATGCGTATAAATTCCCGCCCCGGCGACGGCCTTGGAAATCCGCCGTTCTTCGCAATCTTAGCAAGCGCTAAGCCGCAATTGCAAAGGGCTTCGCAACTTCGCACGTTTTTGCGAAGAGGCTGTTTGAAGCGCTGCGAAGTTTGTGAATAATCCGCGGCGTTCCGGTGAATGATTGCGTCGCTTGCCGCCGGAGCGGGGACCGTCACTGCGACGCCAAGGATTGGAAACGCCCGATGCAAGACATTCTGGCCAAGTTGGAGTCCAAGCGCGCCGCGGCGCGGCTGGGCGGCGGTGAGAAGCGCATCGCCGGCCAGCACGCCAAAGGCAAGCTGACCGCGCGCGAGCGGATCGACCTGTTCCTCGACGAAGGATCGTTCGAGGAGTTCGACATGTTCGTCGAACATCGCTGCATCGACTTCGGCATGGAAAACCAGAAGGTCCCGGGCGACGGCGTGGTGACCGGGCACGGCACCGTCAACGGCCGCCTCGTCTTCGTCTTCAGCCAGGACTTCACGGTCTTCGGCGGCGCGCTGTCCGAAGCGCATGCCGAGAAGATCTGCAAGATCATGGACCAGGCGCTGAAGGTCGGCGCGCCGGTCATCGGCCTGAACGATTCGGGCGGCGCCCGCATCCAGGAAGGTGTCGCTTCGCTCGGCGGCTATGCCGAGGTGTTCCAGCGCAATGTCGATGCGTCGGGCGTCATCCCGCAGATTTCCCTCATCATGGGGCCGTGCGCCGGCGGTGCGGTGTACTCGCCGGCCATGACCGACTTCATCTTCATGGTGAAGGACAGCTCCTACATGTTCGTCACCGGCCCGGACGTGGTGAAGACCGTCACCCACGAGGTCGTGACCGCGGAAGAGCTGGGCGGCGCCGTCACCCACTCCACCAAGTCGGGCGTGGCCGATCTGGCCTTCGAGAACGACGTCGAGGCGCTGCTGCAGCTGCGCCGCTTCGTCGATTTCCTGCCGTCCTCCAACCGGGAGAAGGCGCCGGTCCGCCCCTGCAGCGACCCGCTCGACCGCGAGGACTTCTCTCTCGACACGCTGGTGCCGGAGAACCCGAACAAGCCCTACGACATGAAGGAGCTGATCCTCAAGATCGTGGACGAGGGCGACTTCTTCGAACTCCAGCCGGAATACGCCAAGAACATCCTCATCGGCTTCGCCCGCATGAACGGCTCCACGGTCGGCATCGTCGCCAACCAGCCGATGGTTCTGGCCGGCTGCCTGGACATCGACAGCTCCAAGAAGGCGGCGCGCTTCGTCCGCTTCTGCGACGCCTTCGAAATCCCGATCCTGACCCTGGTCGACGTTCCCGGCTTCATGCCCGGCACGTCGCAGGAGTACGGCGGCATCATCAAGCATGGCGCCAAGCTGCTGTACGCGTACGCCGAGGCCACCGTGCCGAAGGTGACCGTCATCACCCGCAAGGCGTACGGCGGCGCGTACGACGTGATGTCGTCCAAGCATCTGCGCGGCGACCTGAACTATGCGTGGCCGTCGGCTGAAATCGCGGTGATGGGCGCCAAGGGCGCGGTGGAGATCATCTTCCGCAGCGACATCGGCGACGCCGAGAAGATCGAGGCGCGTACGGAAGAGTACAAGCAGAAGTTCGCCAATCCCTTCGTCGCCGCCTCGCGCGGTTACATCGACGACGTCATCATGCCGCACGGCACCCGCCGCCGCATCACGAAGGCGCTGTCCATGCTCAAGAACAAGCAGCTCCAGAACCCCTGGCGCAAGCACGACAACATTCCGCTGTGAGGGCCGGCAGCATGTTCGAGAAGATCCTCATCGCCAATCGTGGCGAGATCGCCTGCCGCGTCATCCGCACGGCACGCCGCATGGGCATCAAGACCGTCGCGGTCTATTCCGACGCCGACAAGAACGCCCTGCATGTCGAGATGGCCGACGAGGCCGTCCATATCGGCGCCGCCCCGTCGGCCCAGAGCTATCTGCTGGTCGACCGCATCGTCGATGCCTGCAAGAAGACCGGCGCCCAGGCCGTCCACCCCGGCTACGGCTTCCTGTCGGAGAAGCGCGAGTTCCAGGAGGCGCTGGCCGCCGCCGGCATCGCCTTCATCGGTCCGGACGCCCACGCCATCCAGGCCATGGGCGACAAGATCGAGTCGAAGAAGCTGGCTAAGGCGGCCGGCGTCTCCACCGTCCCCGGCTATCTCGGCGTCATCGCCGACGACAGCGAGGCGGTGACCATCGCCCGCGACATCGGCTATCCGGTGATGATCAAGGCGTCGGCCGGCGGCGGCGGCAAGGGCATGCGCGTCGCCTGGAACGACGAGGAGGCGCGCGAGGGCTTCCGGTCCGCCCAGAACGAGGCGCGCTCCAGCTTCGCCGACGACCGCGTCTTCGTCGAGAAGTACATCCAGCAGCCGCGCCACATCGAAATCCAGGTCCTGGCCGACGGGCAGGGCACCTGCCTGTATCTGGGCGAGCGTGAATGCTCGATCCAGCGGCGCCACCAGAAGGTCATCGAAGAGGCCCCGTCGCCCTTCCTCGACGCCGCCACCCGCAAGGCAATGGGCGAGCAGGCGGTGGCCCTGGCCAACGCGGTTCAGTACAAGTCGGCCGGCACGGTGGAGTTCATCGTCGACGCCGAGCGCAACTTCTACTTCCTGGAGATGAACACCCGTCTTCAGGTCGAACATCCGGTCACCGAGCTGATCACCGGCCTCGACCTCGTCGAGCAGATGATCCGCGTCGCTTACGGCGAGAAGCTGTCGATCACTCAGGACGACGTGAAGCTGACCGGCTGGGCCGTCGAGGCGCGCGTCTATGCCGAGGATCCCTTCCGCAACTTCCTGCCCTCCACCGGCCGCCTGACCCATTACCAGCCGCCGGCCGCCGATCCGCATGTCCGTGTCGACACCGGCGTGTTCGAGGGCGGCGAGATCTCGATGTACTACGATCCGATGATCGCCAAGCTCTGCACCTGGGGCTCGACGCGCGACGCGGCGATCGCCGGCATGCGCGAGGCGCTGGACCAGTATTACATCCGCGGCGTCAGCCACAACATCCCGTTCCTGGCCTCGCTGATGGCGAACCAGCGCTTCGTCGACGGGCGGCTGACCACCAACTTCATCGCCGAGGAATATCCGAACGGCTTCCATGCCTCCGACCTGCCGCCGGAAGACCCGGCCGTGCTGATCGCGGTCGCGGCGGTGATCCATCGCAGCCTGAACGACCGCGACATCCAGATCTCCGGCAAGATGCCCGGCAGCAAGGTGGCGGTGCGCGACGACTGGGTGGTGGTGCTGGACGGCAACCAGCATCCGGTGCATCTGCACCCGGCCGACGGCAGCCCGCAGCGCATCGGCTACACCGTAGACATCGACGGCAAGCACCACACGGTGTGGAGCGATTGGCAGATCGGCGAGCCGCTGTTCCGCGGCACGGTCAACGGCCAGCATGTCTGCGTCCAGATCGACCGCGTCGGCGTCGGCTATCGCCTGCACCACAGCGGCTCGCAGGCCATCGTCAAGGTGCTGACGCCGAAGGCGGCCAAGCTGGACGCGCTGATGCCCGTCAAGGCACCGCCGGACATGTCGAAGTTCCTGCTGTCGCCGATGCCGGGCCTGCTGGTGTCGCTGGCGGTGTCGGAAGGGCAGGAGGTCAAGGCCGGCGAGGTGCTGGCCGTGGTCGAGGCCATGAAGATGGAAAACATTCTGCGCGCCGCGCAGGACGGAACGGTCGCGAAAATCCACGCAGCCCCGGGCAGCAGCCTGGCGGTCGATCAGAAGATCGTGGAATTCGCGTAACCGTATAATAAGAAGAACAGTACCGAGAGGAAGCGTACCACCCCTTGCCCCCACCCCAACCCTCCCCCGCTGGGCGGGGGAGGGGGAGATCCCCTCCCCTGCGACAGCGGGGGAGGGTTAGGGTGGGGGCAATGCTCCACCACGCCCATAAGAAGCCATCAGGAGGCGTCGATGACCGAGTTCCCGAAGAAGACCCTTGCCGATTGGGACAAGCTGGCCGCCAAGGATCTCGGCGCCGACGGTGACCTTTCCAAGCTGGTTTGGAAGACCCCGGAAGGGCTGGACGTCAAGGCGCTCTACACCGCCGCCGATTTGGAAGGGATGGAGCTGGACACGCTGCCCGGCTTCCCGCCCTTCACCCGCGGCCCGCGCGCCACGATGTACGCGGTGAAGCCCTGGACCATCCGGCAATATGCCGGCTTCTCCACCGCCGAAGAGTCGAACGCCTTCTACAAGGCCAACCTCAAGGCCGGCCAGATGGGCCTGTCGGTGGCCTTCGACCTCGCCACCCACCGCGGCTATGACAGCGACCATCCGCGCGTCGTCGGCGATGTCGGCAAGGCCGGCGTAGCGATCGACAGCGTCGAGGACATGAAGGTTCTCTTCGCCGACATCCCGCTCGACAAGATGTCGGTGTCGATGACCATGAACGGCGCGGTGCTGCCGATCCTGGCCGGCTACATCGTCGCGGCGGAAGAGCAGGGCGTCAGCCAGGACAAGCTGAGCGGGACCATCCAGAACGACATCCTCAAGGAGTTCATGGTCCGCAACACCTACATCTACCCGCCCGAACCCTCGATGCGGATCATCGCCGACATCATCGAGTACACCTCACAGCACATGCCGAAGTTCAACTCGATCTCGATCTCCGGCTATCACATGCAGGAGGCCGGGGCGACGGCGGTGCAGGAGCTGGCCTTCACCATCGCCGACGGTCTTGAGTATGTCCGCGCGGCGATGTCCAAGGGCTTGCCGGTCGACAAGTTCGCGCCGCGCCTGTCCTTCTTCTTCTCCATCGGCATGAATTTCTTCATGGAGATCGCCAAGCTGCGCGCCGCGCGCCTGCTGTGGTCCTCCCTGATGCAGGAGAAGTTCCAGCCGAAGGACGCGCGGTCTCTGGCTCTGCGCACCCACTGCCAAACCTCCGGCGTCTCGCTGACCGAGCAGGACCCCTACAACAACGTCATCCGCACCACCATCGAGGCGATGGCCGCGGTGCTGGGCGGCACCCAGTCGCTGCACACCAACGCCTTCGACGAGGCGCTGGGCCTGCCGACCAAATTCTCCGCCCGCATCGCCCGCAACACCCAGCTGATCATCGCCGAGGAAGCCGGCGTGACCAAGGTGGTCGATCCGCTCGGCGGCTCCTACTACATCGAGCATCTGACCCACAGCCTCGCCAACGCCGCGCTGGAACTGATCGGCCGCGTCGAGGAGATGGGCGGCATGACCAAGGCGGTCGAGAGCGGCATGCCCAAGCTGCTGATCGAGGAGGCCGCCGCCCGCCGTCAGGCCGCCATCGACCGCGGCGAGGAGGTGATCGTCGGCGTCAACAAGTACCGTCCGGAGAACCCCGAGGGGGTGGACGTGCTGGACATCGACAACACCGCGGTCCGCGAGGCGCAGATCGCCCGCCTGAAGCAGATCCGCGCCAGCCGCGACGAGGCGAAGTGCCAGGAGGCTCTGGCTGCCCTGACCAAGGCCGCGACGGAGAAGACCGGCAACCTGCTGGCCCTGTCGGTCGAGGCCACCCGCGCCCGCGCCACCGTCGGCGAGATTTCCGACGCGCTGGAGAAGGCCTTCACCCGCCATGTCGCCGTCATCCGCTCGGTGTCGGGCGTCTACGGCTCTGCCTATGAGGGCGACGAGGGCTTCAAGCGCATCCAGGAAGAGGTCGCTTCCTTCGCCGCCGAGGAAGGCCGCCGGCCGCGCATCCTGGTGGTGAAGATGGGCCAGGACGGCCACGATCGCGGCGCCAAGGTGATCGCCACCAGCTTCGCCGACATCGGCTTCGACGTCGACATCGGCCCGCTGTTCCAGACCCCGGACGAGGCGGCGCGGCAGGCGGTGGAAAACGACGTCCACGTCATTGGCGTGTCGTCCCAGGCGGCCGGCCACAAGACGCTGGTGCCGCAGCTGATCGAGGAACTGCGCAAGCAGGGTGCCGGAGACATTCTGGTGGTGTGCGGTGGCGTGATCCCGCCGCAGGACTACGACTTCCTCTACAAGGCCGGCGCCGCGGCGATCTACGGCCCGGGCACCAACATCCCGAAGGCGGCGTCCGACATCCTCGGCATCCTGCGCAAGCAGAAGGCGGCGGCTTGACGAGCGGAAGCGGGAAGGGCGCAGGTCCTTCCCGCTCCTGATTGCGACGGCCCTGAACTGGACAGGCTGGAGCCGCGGCACTATTCTTAGCTCAGTGATGCATGTTCGGGAGCCGTTCGATGTCCAGGATCGATCCAGCCAAGAAGAATGAGCTTCCCGTTTCCGATACGCTGGAAAATGCATCGCGTGTGTCTGCCATCGAAGCCGAAAAGAAGAAATGGATGGAGGACAATCGGGCGGCGTTTGCCGCCTACGATGCGTTGGTGGACCGACTGGGCCTTTTTGGTGAAGAGTACCGGAATTTCGAATGAGATTTCTGGACGTCTGTCTCAACCCGGCGGCGAAGGGAAAGAAGACTCACCCCATTCCCTATCTCTTGATCGTTCAGGGTGATTATGTCGGCATCGACAGAACCCGTGTCGTCGTTCCGTTGATCCGGTCATCCGAAGTTGAACATCCAATTCCCAAAATCATGCCGTCGATCATGGTCGGCAACGAGGCATTCGTCGTCGCGACACCGCAGATCGTCGCATTGCCCGTTACGCAAATCGGCACTGTCGTCGCATCCGCATCCGACGCTCATTCCGACATTCGCCGTGCCATTGATGTTTTGACAGGCGACTTTTGACCGTCACCGCAGAAACCGACCTCTACGCGCCCGTGAAGGCGTTCCTCGAAGCCCAGGGCTATGACGTGAAGGCGGAGATCCATGGCTGCGATCTCGTCGCCACGCGCGGGGCCGAGCCGCCGGTGATCGTCGAACTGAAGAAGCGCTTCACGCTCGACCTCGTGCTGCAGGGGGTGGACCGGCTGGCGGTCAGCGACAGCGTTTATCTCGCCGTGCCTCAGCCGGGGCGCAAGGCCACCGGACCGTCTCCACTGGACGGTGACGTGAAGAAGCTCTGTCGCCGGCTGGGTCTCGGCCTGCTGATGGTCGATCCGGGGCTGGCGGAGGACTGCCGCGTCACCGTGCTGCTCGATCCCGTTCCCTATACCCCGCGCAAGGACAAGAAGCGCACCCATCGCCTGCTGGGCGAGCATGCCCGCCGGGTCGGCGATCCCAACCGGGGCGGGTCCACCCGCGTCGCCATCGTCACCGCCTATCGCCAGGACGCGTTGCGCATCGCCCGCCTGCTGCGCGACGGGCCGTTGACTGTTGCCGCCCTTCGCAAGGCGGGGGCGCCGAAGGATGTCGGGCCGATGCTGCAGCGCAATGTCTATGGCTGGTTCGAGCGGGTCGGGCGCGGCACCTATGCGCTGACCCCGGCTGGCGTGCAGGGAGTGGATGCGTTCGCCCACGCGCTGGCCGAGGGGTGACACCCCGCACCGCCAAGCCTATGATCGGTGCCGCAATTCCATAATCACATAAGGCTGGAGCCCGCTTTGTCGGACTACATCAGCAATCTCGTCGTCTTTTTCGTCGTCGTCGATCCGCCGGGGCTGGTGCCTCTTTTCATCGCGCTGACCCGCGGCTTCGATGACCGGCACAAGCGGATCATTGCGCTGCGCGGCAACGCCATCGCCTTCGTGGTCCTGGTCTTCTTCGCCTATTTCGGCAAGGTCGTGCTGCAGACGCTGTCGATCGAAATGCCGGCCTTCCGCATCGCCGGCGGCGCGCTTCTGTTCTGGATCGCCTTCGAAATGCTGTTCGCCAAGCGCTCCGAACGCAAGGAGCGCGACACCGGCGAGGCGATGACCGACGAGGACGCGCACGATGTCGCCGTCTTCCCGCTGGCGGTCCCGCTGATCGCCGGGCCGGGCGCCATCACCTCCATCCTGCTGCTGATGGACCGCGTCGGCACCACGGTGGCGGGGCAGGTCAGCGTCCTGGGCGCCGCAGCGACGGTGATCGGCGGGGTGACGCTGATCCTGCTGGGCGCCGACCGGGTCGGGCGCCTGCTGGGCCGCACGGTGATCCACACGGTCAGCCGCGTGCTGGGCATCGTGCTGGCGGCGCTGGCCGCTCAAACCGTGATTTCCGGCATAACGGCGGTTTATCCACCGCATTGATCGGGCCGCCCCACTGACCAGATCGTCCAAAGGGGCAGTGCGCGCAGCAAAGCGCATCCTCGCTACCGCTTCCCGTAGTCCGGCTCAAGCCCGAAAGACTAGTCCCCTTTCCGGCCCAATCACTCACCCTACATGGGGTCTTGCCACAGCCGCGCCGGGTTCCGCCCGGCGAACGGCATTCCACGCGCCCAAACAAATGAGGCGGCGGCCATGGACCTCGATCCATTGATCCTGTCGCGAATCCAGTTCGCGTTCACGATCTCCTTCCACATCCTGTTCCCCAGCTTCACGGTTGGACTTGCCTGCTGGATCGCGCTCTTGGAGGCGCTGTGGGTGGGCACCGGCAAGGGCATCTACCGCAGCCTGTCGGAGTTCTGGACGCGGATCTTTGCGCTGTCCTTCGGGCTGGGCGTGGTGTCGGGCATCGTCATGTCCTATCAGTTCGGCACCAACTGGAGCCGCTGGTCCGACACGGTGGGCAACGTGCTGGGTCCGCTGATCCAGTACGAGGTCGTGACCGCCTTCTTCCTTGAGGCCGCCTTCCTCGGCATCCTGCTGTTCGGGCGCGACCGGGTGCCGCGCGGCATCCATCTGATGGCGGCCTGTCTGGTGGCGCTGGGCACGCTGTTGTCGTCCTTCTGGATTCTGTCGGCCAACAGCTGGATGCACACCCCGGCCGGCTTCGAGATCCGGGACGGCCGTTACTTCGTCACCGACTGGTGGCAGGTGGTGTTCAACCCGTCCTTCCCCTATCGCCTCGCCCACATGGTGACGGCGATGTTCCTGACCACCAGCTTCGTCGTCGCCGGCATCAGCGCCTTCTACCTGCTGAAGCGCCGGCATTTCGACCATGCGAAGCTGGGGCTCGGCATGGCGCTCGCCCTCATCACCGTTCTGGCGCCCTTGCAGATCTTCCTCGGCGACGAGCATGGGCTGAACACGCTGGAATACCAGCCGGCCAAGATCGCCGCGATGGAAGGCAACTGGGAAGGCGGCCCGCGCGCGCCGCTGGTGCTGTTCGCCATCCCCGACGTGGAGAAGGAAACCAACCATCTGGAGATCGGCATCCCGGCCCTGTCCAGCCTGATCCTGACCCACGATTTCAACGGCACGGTGCCCGGCCTGAAGCAGTTCCCGGCCGACGAGCGCCCCGATCCGCGCATCATCTTCTGGACCTTCCGCCTGATGGTCGGCATCGGCCTGTTGATGCTGACGGTGGCGGTGGTTCACCTGGTGTTGCGCTTCCGGGGCCGGCTGTACAACAGCGACTGGTTCAACCGCATTCTGGTCGGCTGCATGCCCATCGGCTTCGTCGCCATCCTGGCCGGCTGGTTCACCACCGAGATCGGGCGCCAGCCCTATGTGGTCTACGGCCATCTCAAAACGGCCGACGCGGTTACCCCGTCCCTGACGACGGAGGCTGCGCTGATCTCGCTGCTGTCCTTCGTCGTCGCCTACACCATCATCTACGGCGCCGGCACCTATTACCTGATCCGCCTGCTGCGCACCGGCCCGACGCACATCCACGATGCCCCCCAGCCGCCGGAGGCGCAGAGCCCGAAACGGCCGCTGTCGGCCACCGACCAGTCCCTCGAAGCGGCGGAGTAAGCCCGATGCAGGAAATTGCGGAAGGAAGCCTGCTGACCCTGATCTGGGTCGGGATCGTCGGCTTCGCGGTGTTCATGTATGTGCTGATGGATGGCTTCGACCTCGGCATCGGCATCCTCTATCCCTTCGCCCCGACGGAGGAGGACCGCGACACCATGATGAACACGGTGGCGCCGGTCTGGGACTTCAACGAAACCTGGCTGGTTCTGGGCGGGGCGGGGCTGTTCGCGGCCTTTCCCATCGCCTATGCGGTGGTCCTGCCGGCGATGTATCTGCCGCTGCTGGTCATGCTGATCGCCCTGATCTTCCGTGGCGTCGCCTTCGAGTTCCGCTTCAAGGCGCGGGCGGGGCGGCATTGGTGGAACCGCTCCTTCTTTCTCGGCTCGTTGCTGGCGACCTTCGCGCAGGGTGTCGTTCTGGGATCCTTCATCCAGGGGATTCCGGTCTACGGGCGGCAGTTCGTCGGCGGCATGCTGCACTGGCTGTCGCCCTTCAGCCTGTTCTGCGGGGTGGCGCTGGTGGTGGGCTATGCGCTGCTCGGAGCGACATGGCTGATCTGGCGGACCATCGGGCCGTTGCAGGACTGGTGCTTCCGCATGGCGCGTCTGCTGATGCTGGTGGTGCTGGCCGGCGTCGCGGTGGTCAGCCTGTGGACGCCCTTCCTGCTGCCGCAGATCGCCCAGCGCTGGTTCTCCATGCCCAACCTGATCTTCCTGTCGCCGGTGCCCATCGTCACGGCGGTGCTGGCCGTCGCCCTGTGGCGGGCCATCGACAAAAGCCGGGATGTGGCGCCCTTCGTGCTGTCGATGGCGCTGTTCGGCCTGTCCTATCTCGGCCTCGCCATCAGCCTGTGGCCGCACCTGATCCCGCCGGGCGTCACCGTGTGGGAGGCGGCGGCCCCGCCGGAAACGCAGGTGTTCCTGTTGGTCGGCATGGCCTTCCTGATCCCGGCGATCCTGGGCTACACCGCCTATTCCTACTGGATCTTCCGCGGAAAGGTGACGGGCGCCTTCGGTTACCATTGAGCGGGCGGGGCGCCCCGGCCTAAAAGGGGCTCCGTCGTCAGGGAGGAGGGCTCTGCCATGGACATCGACATCAGCTTTGCGGAGGCCGTGCTGCGCCGCGGCGCCGGCCTGCTGGAGGCGGACGCTGAAGCGGCTGAGGCGGGCAGCGATCCCTTCGCCGTGCTGGCCCGGCTGCTGGCCGCCGCGGCGGCGACCGACGCCCCGCTGGTGGTGCTGAGCGAGGGCGGCAGCCACCCCGCCCTGTTCGACGAAGCCAACCGCCGGGCTGGGGAGCCGCTGACCACGCGCCTCGCCGGTCTCGCCGCCACCCGGCAAAGCGAACGCGCCGCCATGTACGAGTTCGACGGCACCGGCCCGCTGACCGGCAACCGAATCGTCGCCGCGCTGCTGCGGCCGGAGGACCGGCCCGACCTGCTGCACGTCTACATCGCGGTCGGGCGCCTGCGCGGGGGCGAGGCGCAGATCACCGTGCCGCCCGCCCTGCTGCGCTTCGACGCCGCGGCGCTGGGCCAGACTCTGGGACTGCTGGGGGACGCGGTGTCGCGCAGCGCGAACGCCGCCACCGCCGCGCTGGCCCATGCCGCCGCCATCCTGCCGATGGAAGGCCATGAGGAAGGCGGCATGCCGGCGGCCCTGCTGGACCTCTATTGGCATGCGCTGACGCTGGCGTCGGTGCGGGCGGATGGAGGGCTGGCGACGATGACGCCGGAGGGGAATGCGTAAGCACCCTCTTTTGCAAATCGTTTGAAACTCTTTCCCGCGCTGCCGATCTGGTGACAGAGTTAACGTCAGTGAAATACTGCGTCACATCGTCACCAGTTCATCGGGAGCAGCCATGCGCCAGCGCCTCCGCTTCTATCTCGGCGACGAGCTTCGGGAAATCGACGCGGTCGATCCCACCCTGACGGTGCTCGACTGGCTGCGGCTGTCGGAACGGCGGGTCGGCACCAAGGAAGGCTGTGCCGAGGGCGATTGCGGCGCCTGCACCGTGGTGGTCGGGCGGCTGGACGGCGATACGCTGCGCTACGAGGCGGTGAACGCCTGCATCCGCTTCCTCGCCACGCTGGACGGCTGCCGGCTGCTGACGGTGGAGCATCTGAAGGGGCCGGATGGCGCGCTGCACCCGGTGCAGCAGGCGATGGTCGATTGCCACGGCTCGCAATGCGGATTCTGCACGCCGGGATTCGTCATGTCGCTGCTGGCGCTCTACCTGAACGAGGAGCGGCCGGACGGGCGGAGGATCGACGACGCGCTGGCCGGCAACCTGTGCCGCTGCACCGGCTACGAGCCCATCGTCCGCGCCGCCCATGCCATGTACGACATCGGTGACCGGGCGGCCGACCGCTTCGCCGACCGCGAGGCGTGGGCGGAAAAGCTGACAACCCTGCGGGACGAGGAGATCCTCAGCGTCGGCGTCGGTGGGCGCCGTTTCCTGGCGCCGGCCACCGCGCCGCAGCTGGCGCAGCTCCTGCTCGACAACCCCGGCGCCACCATCGTGGCGGGGGCGACCGATGTCGGGCTATGGGTCACCAAGTTCCAGCGCGTGTTGGCGACCGTGATCTACACCGGCCGGGTCCGCGCCCTGCGGCGGATCGAGGATCGCGGCGACGCGCTGGTGATCGGGGCCGGCGTGACGTACAGCGACGCGGTGGAGCGGATCGCCGCGCTCTATCCCGATTTCGGCGAGCTGATCCGCCGCATCGGGGCGGAGCAGGTGCGCAACATGGGCACCATCGGCGGCAACATCGCCAACGGTTCCCCCATCGGCGACACGCCGCCGGCGCTGATCGCCTGCGGCGCCACCCTGCGGCTGCGGCGCGGCGCCCAGACGCGCGAACTGCCGCTGGAGGAGTTCTTCATCGAATACGGCAAGCAGGACCGCCGCGAGGGCGAATTCGTCGAGGCGGTGATCCTGCCCAAACCGGCGTCGCGCGAGCGCTTCCGTGCCTACAAGATCGCCAAGCGCTTCGACCAGGACATCTCCGCCGTCTGCGGCGCCTTCCGCCTGACGCTGGACGGCGAGGGGCGTGTCGCCGACATCCGCATCGCCTTCGGCGGGATGGCCGGCACCCCGAAACGCGCCGCCGGGGCGGAGGCGGTGCTGCTCGGCCGTCATTGGACCGAGGATACCGTGCGCTTGGGGATGGAGGCGCTGGCGGACGATTACGCGCCGCTGTCGGACTGGCGGGCCAGTGCCGGCTATCGGTCGGCGGTGGCCGCGAATTTGCTGATGAAGCTGTATGTCGAGACCAGCGACCCGGCGGCCGAGACCCGTCTGGTCGGCGACCGGAGGCTTGCACATGCCTGATTCCATGGCGCCTGACGTCACGACCCCAATCGCTCCTATCACCGCTCCGGACCGCATCCAGGGCGCCGTCCATGACTCCCGTAGGCACGAGAGCGCGCACAAGCATGTCAGCGGCGAGGCGGTCTATGTCGACGACATCGCCGAGCCGGCCGGCCTGCTGCACGTCTATCTGGGGCTGAGCGGCCGGGCGCATGCGCGCATCCGTTCCATCGACCTGTCGCCGGTCAGGCAGGCGCCGGGCGTGGTGGCGGTCTTCACCGCCGACGACGTGCCGGGGGTGAACGACATCGGCTGCATGGGCAAGCATGACGAGCCGCTGTTCGCCTCGACCCTGGTCGAGCATGTCGGCCAGCCGATCTTCGCCGTCGCCGCCGAAACCCGCGATCAGGCCCGCCGCGCCGCGAAGCTGGCGGTGATCGAGTATGAGGAACTGCCGGCCGTCCTGACCATCGCCGCCGCCCGCGACGGCGAGCGGACGCTGGTCACCGCGCCGATGACGCTGCGGGTGGGCGACGCCGATGCGGCGCTGGCCGAGGCGCCGCACCGGGTGGAGGGCAGGCTCGCCATCGGCGGGCAGGAGCATTTCTACCTGGAAAGCCAGATCGCCATGGCGGTGCCGGGCGAGGACCAGGAGGTGCTGATCCACGTCTCCACCCAGCACCCGACGGAGGTGCAGCACATCGTCGCCCATGTTCTGGACCTGCCCAGCGCCGCGGTGACGGTGGAGGTGCGGCGGATGGGCGGCGGCTTCGGCGGGAAGGAGACGCAGTCCAACCTGTTCGCCGCCTGCACCGCGCTGGTCGCCAAGCGCACCGGCCGCGCCGCCAAGCTGCGCCCCGACCGCGACGATGATTTCCAGATCACCGGCAAGCGCCATGATTTCGAGATCGACTATCGCGTCGGCTTCGACGACAGCGGGCTGATCCAGGGCGTCGACATGCTGTTCGCGGCCAAGGCCGGCTATGCCGCCGACCTGTCCGGCCCGGTGACCGACCGCGCGCTGTTCCACGCCGACAACGGCTATTTCTATCCGGCCGCAAGGTTGGAATCCTTGCCGCTGAAGACCAACACGGTGTCCAACACCGCCTTCCGCGGCTTCGGCGGCCCGCAGGGCATGGTCGCGGCGGAGCGGGTGATCGACGAGATCGCCTTCGCGCTGGGCAAGGACCCGCTGGAGATCCGCAAGCGGAACTTCTACGGCAGTGACGACCGCAACCTGACGCCCTATCACCAGACCGTCACCGACAACATCCTGCCGGAATTGATCGCGCAGCTGGAGGAAAGCAGCGGCTACTGGGCGCGGCGGGAGGAGATTCGCGCCTTCAACGCAACCAGCCGCATCCTGCGCAAGGGGCTGGCGCTGACGCCGGTGAAGTTCGGCATCTCCTTCACCGCCAGCCACTACAACCAGGCCGGCGCGCTGGTCCATGTCTACACCGACGGCAGCATCCAGCTGAACCATGGCGGGATCGAGATGGGGCAGGGGCTCTACACCAAGGTCGCCCAGGTGGTGGCGGAGGAGTTCCAGGTCGACATCTCCACCATCCGCCCGACCGCCACCAACACCGGTAAGGTGCCCAACACCTCGGCCACCGCGGCGTCGTCCGGCTCCGACCTGAACGGCAAGGCGGCCCAGGCGGCGGCCCGCACCATCCGGGAGCGGCTGGTCGCCTTCGCCGCGGAGAATTGGAGCGTCGCGCCCGACGCGGTGCGGTTCGAGCGCAACCGTGTGCTGGTCGGCGACCGCGACATGAGCTTCGCCGATCTGGTGCGTGCCGCCTATATGGCGCGGGTGCAGCTGTCGGCCACCGGCTTCTACAAGACGCCGAAGATCCATTGGGATCGCGCGGCCGGACGCGGCACGCCCTTTTATTACTTCGCCTATGGCGCGGCCTGCGCCGAGGTGACGGTGGACACGCTGACCGGCGAGTATGTCGTCGACCGGGTGGACATCCTGCACGACTGCGGCCGCTCGCTGAACCCGGCCATCGACCGGGGGCAGATCGAAGGCGGCTTCGTCCAGGGCATGGGCTGGCTGACCATGGAGGAGCTGTGGTGGGACGCGCAGGGGCGCCTGCGCACCCACGCGCCCAGCACCTACAAGATCCCGGCCTGTTCGGACCGGCCGCGCATCTTCAACGTCGCGCTGCTGGAGAATGCGCCGAACCGCGAGGACACCATCTTCCGCTCCAAGGCGGTCGGCGAGCCGCCCTTCATGCTGGGCATGTCGGTGCTCCACGCCCTGTCCGACGCGGTGGCGAGCGTAGCCGACCACCGCGTCTGTCCGAGGCTGGACGCGCCGGCGACGCCGGAGCGGGTGCTGGGCTGCATCGCGGCGTTGCGGGAGCGTGTGGCGGCGAGCGGCGAATGCCCCCTCCCTAACCCTCCCCCGCCTCTGGCGGTGGAGGGGACTGCCGCCGCTTCGCAGAAGGCACCCTCTCCCACCGCAGGTGGGGGAGGGTCGGGGAGGGGGCATGACACCTCGCCATTCTCCCCTGAACCGGTATGACATCCCTCTCCACCACCCTCTCTGACTGGCTGTCCCAGGGCGCCCCCGCCATCCTCGTCACCGTTGCCGAGGCGCGCGGCTCCACCCCGCGCGAGGAGGGGGCCGGCATGCTGGTCGGACCGGAGGCCTGCGCCGGCACCGTCGGCGGTGGCCGGCTGGAATGGACCGCCATCGCCACCGCACGGCGGATGCTGGAGGACGGCACTCACCTTGAGGCACTAGACCTTCCGCTGGGTCCGGCAACCGGGCAATGCTGCGGCGGGCATGTCGTGCTGCGGCTGGAGCGCGCCGATGCCGGCACCCTCGCCGCTTTGCAGGAGCGAGAGCGCCGGGCGCTGGCGGCGCGTCCCACCCTGCTGCTGTTCGGTGCCGGCCATGTCGGGCGTGCGATGGCGGCGGCCTTCGCCCCGCTGCCGCTGCGCCTGCTGTGGATCGACGGCCGGGCGCAGGAATTTCCTGAAACGATCCCGGCCGGGGTGGAGCGCATCCTGACCGACAGCCCGCTCGATCCGCTGGCGAACGCCCCGGCGGGGGCCGGCTATCTGGTGCTGACCCACAGCCACGCGCTGGATTTCGAGATCGCCGAGGCGGCTCTGCGCCGGGGCGATGCCGCCTATGTCGGCATGATCGGCTCGGCGACCAAGCGGGCGAAGTTCGAGCGCTGGTTCCGGGCGCGGGGGCGGGACGCGGGTGCGTTGGCCGGGCTGACCTGTCCCATCGGTGCCGCACTGACCGGCGACAAGCGGCCGGAGGTGATCGCGGCGCTGGCGGCGGCGGAACTGTTGACGGCGTTCGCGCGCCCTCTCACCCCATCGCCTCCGCCCCCGACACCAGCTCGATCAGTTCATTCGTGACCTGTTCCTGGCGCAGGTGGCGCGCGGTGGCGGTCAGTTCGTCCAGCGTGGTTTCGATGTTGTGGCGGGCGGTCATCATGGTGGTGAGGCGGGCGGCATTCTCCGCGGCGAAGCTCTCCATTGCGGCGTCGGCCAGCAGGGCGAAGACATACTCGTCCACCAGCCGGGCGATCAGCTCGCGCGGCGGCATGTTGATGAGCGGCGGCACCGGCCGGGCACCGTCCCGCGGCAGGCCGAGCGGCAGCAGCGGCCGGCGCACCAGCTCCGGCGGCGCGCCGGCGTTGGTGCGGCCATAGAGCAGCTCCACCCGGCCCAGCCGCCCGTCCGCCGCCGCGCGATAGAGCGCGTCGGCGATGCGCCGGGCGGTGGTGGTGACGGCGTCGGTGTTGGTCGCCATCGCCGCGCACCAGGCGGGCGGACGGCCACGTTCGTCCAGCAGGGCGGCGCCGCGCTGGCCCACCACCCACAACGCACAGCCGGGCGGAGCGGCGAGCGCTGCTTCGACCAGCCGTTCGGCGAAGGCGCCGACGAAGCCGTGTTCCGGCGCGAACAGCACGAGCGCGGAGTGGCCGCGTCCGTTCGCCGGCCACTGCATCGGGGCGTCGTCCAGCAATGTGGCTGCCTGGGCCAGCGTCCCGGCGATCACCTCGGCATAGGCGCGGGTGCCGGCGAGCGTGCCGAGCGCCTGCTGCAGCCGCATGGCGGCGAGCGAGCGCATGACATCGGTCACCGCTCCCAAATCCTGCACGCTGGCCCGCCGCGCTTCGACCTCCGTCAACCGTTCCGTCATGGCGTGGCTCCGCCAAGGCCGACGACCGCTTGCGCGATCAGGTCGCGCAATGCCGTCTTGGTGGCGTCGTCCAGCTTCTCGCCGATCTTTGGCGGGCGGGCGGCGGCCAGGGTGGCGAGTGCCGCCTGGAAGCGGGGGATCGCCTCCAGCGGCAGGCCATCCAGCGTGCCGTCGGCCAGCGCCAGCAGTTGCGCCGCCTGGACCGCCAGCGGGCGGGGCGACAGGTGGCGCTGGGCCAACAGGGCCCGCATGCGCTGGCCGTGCGCAACCGCCTTGCGCGTCCGCTCGTCCACCAGTCCGCCGAAGCGGGTGAACACCTCCAGCTCCAGGAACTGGGCGTAGTCGAGCCGCAGCGGTTCGGCGAGGTTGCGCAGCACCGGCGGCTGGGCCTTGCCGCCGACGCGCGACACGCTGCGGCCGATGTCCACCGCCGGCTTCTGCCCCTCGTAGAACAGCTTGGCGTCCAGGCAGACCTGCCCGTCGGTGATGGAGATCAGGTTGGTCGGAATGTAGGCCGATAGGTTGCCGCTCTGGGTTTCTGCAATGGGCAAGGCGGTCAGCGAGCCGCCGCCCTTGGCGGCGCTCAGCTTGGCCGCGCGTTCCAGCAGGCGGCTGTGCAGGTAGAAGACATCGCCGGGATAGGCCTCGCGCCCCGGCGGGCGGCGCAGCAGGAGGGAGATCTGGCGGTGGACCGCCGCATGCTTCGACAGATCGTCGACGATGACCAGGGCGTGACGGCCGCTGTCGCGGAAATATTCGGCCATGGTGAAGCCGGCATAGGGCGCCAGCCATTGCAGGCCGGGGGCGGAATCGGCGGCGGCGATGACGAACAGGGTGCGCGCCGCGGCCCCGCCCTGGCGCACCGCCTCGATCGCCGCACGCACGCCCGACGCCTTCTGGCCGATGGCCACATAGACGCAATACACGTCGCCGTCCGTCTGATTGAGGATGGCGTCCACCGCGATGGCGGTCTTGCCGGTGGCGCGGTCGCCGATCAGCAACTCGCGCTGGCCACGGCCGAGCGGGAACATGGCGTCGATGACCACGGTGCCGGTCAGCAGCGGTTCCGATACCGCCGCGCGCTCCGCGATGGTGGGGGCGGGGCGCTCCACCGGTTCCCACCCTTCGGCCTCCACCGGAGGGCCGTCGTCCAGCGGGTTGCCGAGCGGGTCGACCACCCGCCCCATCAGCTTGTCGCCGACCGGAACGCGCAGAACCGTCCCGGTGCCGTGGACGGTGCCGCCGGCGGTGACCTGCGCGGCGTCGCCCAGCAGGACGCAGCCGATCTGCTCGTCGAGATCCATAGCCAGCCCGGCGACACCGCCGGGGAACAGCAGAAGTTCGTCCACCCGGACGTCGGGCAGCCCGGAGACGTGGGCGATGCCGTCGCCGACCGACTCCACCCGTCCGACCGATTCCAGCCGCGCAGCCGTATCCAGCCCATCCAGCCGGCGCAGCGCGCCCGGCATCCAGGCGTCGAGCGCGTCCTCAAGCGAGGGCGTCGGCATCGCTTCTTGCGGAGTCATGACGGGTCATCTCCTCCTTCGCCTCGGCCAGCGTCTGTTTCCAACTGCGGCGGACGACGCTGTGGGCAAAATGCAGCTCTACCCCGGCGATCAGCGACGGGTCCTCGACCTGCTCCAAGGCCACCGGACGGCCGAACGCCGCCGCCAGCCGGTCGCGCGTCCGGGCGGCGTCCTCCGTCGGCAGCAGTCCCGCGGCGGCAAGGCGCACCGGCACCGGATCGATGCCGTCAACCAGTGCATGGCGTTGGGGGGCGCTTAGAGCCTCCACCGCGGCGCAGGCCTCTTCCAGCAACGGGCTGGTCAGCACGTGCGCCGGGGCGTCACGCAGCAGCCGGGTCGCCAGTTGGGTGCCGAGATCGGCGGCATGGCGCTGCAGCGCGTCCAAAGCCTGCGCCCGCTCGTCGGCCAACCGGCTGCGGGCCTCCTCCAGCGCGTGGTCGGCCTCGGTCCGCGCCTTCTCCAGCAGGGCGGCGCGTTCGGCCTCCGCTTCGGCGCGGGCGGCGGCGATCAGGCGGTCGCGTTCGGCGGGCAGGGCGGTGCGCTGCGCCTCCAGGGTCTGGCGCGCGTCCTCGGCGGCCTGCCGCGCGGCCTCGGCCTCGGTGCGGACGCGCTCGGTGGCGGCCTGCCGCTCGGCGATCACCGCCAGGATCGGGCGGTAGAGGAAGCGGCGCAGCAGCCAGACCAGGATCAGGAAATTGACCGCCTGGAGCAGAAGCGTCCAACCGTCGATGTGCATGACGGACCTCGGGATTGCGGCACTCAGGCGAACGGGTTGGCGAACAGCAGAAGCAGCGCCACGACGAGGCAGTAGATCGCCATGGTCTCGATCATCGCCAGACCGACGAACAGGGTGCGTGACAGGGTGTTGGCGGCTTCCGGCTGGCGGGCGATGGCCTCCATCGCGGCGGCGACGGCGCGGCCCTCCGCCAATGCCGGGCCGATGGCGCCGACCGACACCGCCAGTGCGGCGCCCAGGATGCTGATAGCATGGACGTCCATGGTTCTTAGCCTTTCTCGATTGTTCCGACGGCGCCGCCGATGAAGACCGCGGCGAGAATGGTGAAGATGTACGCCTGGACGAGGCCCAGCAGCAGTTCCAGCGCCATCAGCGGCACTGGCACGAACAGGCCGGCCAGCGACAGCACGATGGCGATGACGAACTCCCCGCTCATCACATTGCCGAACAGGCGGATCGACAGCGAGAAGGCGCGCGTCAGCTCCGACAGGATGTTCAGCGGCAGCAGCAGCGGGGTGGGGTGGGCGAAGCCCTTCAGATAGGCCCACAGGCCGCGGCGGCGGATGCCCAGCGCCTGCGATGCCAGCAGCACGACCAGCGCCAGCGCCACCGCCGTCTCCAGGAAGGCGGTCGGTGCCTTCATGCCCGGCACCAGCCCCGACAGGTTGGCGACCGCCAGATAGAGGAACAGCGTGCCCAGCAGCGGCAGGAAGGGGGTGGCGTCGGTCTGCATCGTCTCGGCGATCTGCCGGCGCAGGGTCTCCACCACCAATTCCAGCACGGTCTGGACCGGGCCGGGCCGTTCAACCCGCAACCGCCGGGTCGCCAGCGCGGAGCCCAGCGCCATCACCGCCATCAGCCCCCAGGTGGCGACGACCGGCAGCGTGACCGGGACCGTACCCAGCAGGAAGACCACCGGCGTCGTCAGCGGCGATTCGGTCATGGCGTCCCCTCCTGCGCCCGCCTTTCCCGGCGGACCACGATGGTGCGGGCCAATTGGAAGCCGGCAAGCATCGCCAGCAGCGCCTCCGCCCCGCCCCAGAGGGCGGCGATGGTGAATCCGGCGGTGGCGCCCGCCAGCCGAAGCAGATAGAGCGGCACCGCCCGGCGGACCCCGCCCAGCGCATAGAGCCGTGCCGTCGCGGCCAGCCCGCGGAAGAACAGGACGCCGAGCGCCAGACCGGCCAGCGCCCCGGCAACGACGGGGACAAGGAAGGGGACGGTCGTCATGTCAGCGTTCCTGTTCGATGCGGTTCCAGGCGAGCCATCCGCCGAGCACCACGCCCACGAACAGCAGCGCCGCGGTCCAGAAAATGCCGCCGCCGGCCCGCTCGTCGAGCCAGCGCCCGGCGAACAGGCCGGCCAGCGTCGGCACGATCACCAGCCACCCCAGCGCTCCGATCAGGGCGAGATTGCGGCCCATCGGCCGTTCGCCCTCGCGCAGCCAATGCTCCCGCCGTTCGCGCTGGCGGCGGACGCTGTCGGGAAGCGGATCCTGCTCGTCGGTCATGGTGCTTCCTCCCCGCCGTCGGGGGTGGGTGCGAAGGGCCCGCCAGGATTCTCCGAACGGCGGCGGTCCGGGCGCAGATAGGCCAGGATGTGGCGGATCGCGGCCAGATGCATGCGGCGGGCGCCGGACCGTGCCTCCCCCTCCTCCTCCACATTGCGGCGGAAGCGGGCCAGCACGTCGCGCTCCAGCGCGCGGAGGTCGTCGCCCGGCACCGCCTCGCGCGTCGCCACCGCGATCTTCGCGCCGTCGCGGATGGTCAGCACCCCGCCGCGCACCGCGCAATGGCCCTCCCGCCCATCGGCGCCGCGCCAGCTGATGACGGAGATCGCCAGGGCGGTCAGCAGGTCGGCATGGCCGGGCCAGATGCCGAAGGCGCCGCTGGCATCCTCCGCCCGCAGATGGCGGAGGCCGGTGAGCTGGGCGGCGACGGAGGTCGGCGTGGTGATGATGAGGGAGAGGTCGCTCATGCCCCCCTCCCGGCGCTGTCGCGCTCACGGACCTGATCCAGGGTACCGGTCATGAAGAAGGCGCTTTCGGCCCAGTCGTCGCAGTCGCCGTCCAGGATGGCGCGGCAGCCCTTCAGCGTCTCCTCCAACGGCACGCTGACGCCGGCATGGCCGGTGAAGGCCTCCGTCACCATAAAGGGCTGGGTCAGGAAACGCTGCAGGCGGCGGGCACGGCGCACGGCCAGACGGTCGGCGGCGCTCAGCTCCTCCATGCCCAGCAGCGCGATGACGTCCTGCAATTCGCGGTAATGGGCGATGGTCTTGCGCACCTCCTCCGCCAGCCGGTAATGCGCCTCCCCCACCACCAGCGGGTCGAGCAGGCTGGAGGTGGAGGTCAGCGGATCGACCGCCGGATACAGCCCCTCCGCCGCCATGGCGCGCGACAGCACGATGGAGCTGTCGAGGTGGCTGAACAGCTCCGCCACCGCCGGGTCGGTGAAATCGTCGGCCGGGACATAGACCGCCTGGATCGCCGTCACCACCGCGCCGGGGGTGGAGGCCACCCGCTCCTCAAGCTCCGCGATCTCGCTGGCGAGCGTGGGCTGATAGCCGACGCGCGACGGCAGGCGGCCGAGCAGGCCCGACACCTCGGCACCGGCCTGGACGAAGCGGAAGACATTGTCCATCAGCAGCAGGACGTCGCGCCGCTCCTCGTCGCGGAAGTGCTCGGCGATGGTCAGAGCGGTCAGGCCGACGCGCCAGCGTGCACCCGGCGGCTCGTTCATCTGGCCGAAGACCAGCGCGGTGCGGTCGAGCACGCCGGAGCGCTGCATCTCCTCCCAAAGCTCCTGTCCCTCGCGGGAGCGTTCGCCGATGCCGGCGAAGACGGAGATGCCGGTGTGGCGCTCCACCATCTTGCGGATCAGCTCCATCACCAGCACGGTCTTGCCGACCCCGGCGCCGCCGAACATGGCGGCCTTGCCGCCACGGGCCATCGGGGCCAGCAGGTCGATCACCTTGATGCCGGTCTCCAGCAGGTCGCGGCGTGGGCTGCGGCGGGCGAGCGGCGGCGGGGCGCGGTGGATCGGCGCGCGCGGGGTATCGGGCGGCAGTTCTGGCCCGTCGTCGCGAGCCAGCCCCATGACGTCGATCAGCCGACCCAGCACCGCGTCGCCCACCGGGGCGGTCAGCGGACTGCCGGTGGAGCGGGCCGGCGTGCCGCGCTGCAGGCCCGACGTGCCCTGCAGGGCGATGGCCCGCGCGGTTCGGGCGTCGAGATGGCTCTGCACCTCCGCCACCAGCCGTTCCGGGCCGTCCCACAGGATCTCCACCGCATCGAACAGCGGCGGCAGCGCCGCTTCGGGAAAGCGGAGGTCGATGACCGAGCCGCGGACGGCGACCACCTGTCCGGTGGCCGGATTCGCGGCGGCAGGGGCGGCAGGTCGGTCGGCGGACGTTTGCGTGGAAGGCTGAACGGACATGGTCACTCCGGCCGGTTGGGCGGGACGGGAACCGTGCGGGATGGTGGCGGCCACGGCAGTGCCGCGGGAAGAGGCCTCCCCGACCTTCCCCCGGCGGGCGGGGGAAGGGGCGCCAGGATGCCTCCTTTGGACGTTTCCGCCGGGGAAACAACCGCCGGGGGCGGCGCCATCGGGGTGGAGGACAATACGTCAACCAGATCGACCACCAGACCTCAGCATAGCCCCCTCCGCCGTGTCGCTGCATTGCGTCAAATCAAACCCTGCCCCTATTGAATCGCTCTGACGGGCTCGTGGCCGGCGGGAATGCCGTCGGCCTGGATGGTGATGGCGACGCGGCGGTTGCGTGCCAGCGATGCCGGATCGCTGCCGGCGGACAGTGGCCGGGTATCGGCGAAGCCCACCGCCGACAGCCGGTCCGGCGGCAGCCCCAGCTGGATCAGGCGGCGGACCACGCTGGCCGCCCGTCCGCCCGACAATTCCCAGTTGGAGGGGAAGCGGCGGTTGGCGATCGGCGTGGAGTCGCTGTGCCCCTCCACCACCACCTCGCCGCGGGTCGCCGCCAGCGTCGGGGCCAGCCGACGCAGCAGCCCGTCGCCGCCCGGTGTCAGGTCGGCCTGTCCGGGGGCGAAGAGGATGCCGTCGCCGATGACGATGCCGACCCGGTTCTGCCGCACATCGACCGCCACGCCGGGCGGCACGCCCAGCTTCGCCAGGGCTTCGCGCCACCGTGCCGCGACCAGATCGGGGGCGGTCACCGCCACCTCGTCGTCGTCCAGGCGCGGGCGCGGGTCTGGCGGTTGGATGATGGGCTCTGGCGGAACCGGCCGGGGAACCATGGCCGGTTCCGGCTCGTCGAACAGGGGCGGGTTCGTCGTGGTCGTGTGGAGCGCGACGGCGGGCGTTTCCGGCTGCGGTGTGGTCGGAAGCTGGTCCTTGAGCGTGGTGATCGCCAGCAGCATGACGAACACCGACAGCAGGAGCGTAACGAGGTCGGAGTAGCTGAGCAGCCAGATCTCCTGGTCCTCATCCGCCGCTGTGGGCAGCAGGCCGCCGTTCGATCCGAAATTGGTCGCCCAGGTGGGGGTGGCGAGGTCCTGCGCGTCGTCCGGCGCCAGATCCTGGTCCCGCACCCCGTCGTCAGGAGGTGCCATGGAGTTCGTCCCCGCGCTCACGCACGAACTCGGCGAGCGCTTCGGCGATGACCGTCGGCGAGCGGCCGAGACGCACCAGGATGATGCCTTCCAGCAGCACGTTCAGCATCGCCACACGCCGCGCCGTGCGCTGTTCCAGCTTGATGGCGATCGGCTTGAAGACGAGGTTGGCCAGCACCACGCCGTACAGCGTCGCCACCAGCGCCACCGACATGTGCTCGCCCACCTGCGAGATCGTTGCGGTGCCGAGTTGCGCCATCATGCCGATCAGCCCGACCAGCGTCGCCAGCAGCCCGAAGGCGGGCGCCAGTCCGGCCAGGGTGCGGTACAGGCGCGACTGCACCGACTCGCGCTCGATCAGCTTCTGGATGCGCCAGTTCATCACATGGAGGATGTCGTTGACCGGCGTGCCGTCGGCGATCAGCTGCAACCCCAGCCGCAGAAAGGGACTGCCGGCCCTGGTCCCCTGTTCCTCTGCCCTTTGGATCTGCCCGCGCTGATAGAGGCGGGCGAAGGCCACCAGCTCCGCGATGTCGGGGGCGATGGACTCGTCGTCACGGAAGATCGCGCGGAGCGAGGCCAGGGCGGCGTGCAACTCGCTGGCCCGGAAGGCCATCAAGGCGGCAACGGTAATGCCGCCGGCGATGATGACAGCGCCGGTCGGGTTCCACAGCGCCTCCATCCCATGGCCGATGCCGATGTAGGACAGCAGCCCGAAGGCCCCGGCAAGCCCGAAAACAGTGGCGTTCAGCAGGCGGGGAGAGCGGGAGGTCGCCGCGGCGGGGATGGGCTTCGCGGGTGTTTGGCTGGGCGCTTGGACAGACATCCGACGCCTTCGTTGTTTGTTAGCATTTTAACTATTAGGAACCCGTAATGACCGGCTGTCAATCGCGGGGCGCGGATGCCTGCACTGTGCGGCCGTCAGCCGCGCCCCATTAGCCGGCCGAGCAGGCCAGGGCGGGACGGGGGTGCCGGCTCCACCATTTCCGCCATGGCAGGGGCGGCCTCTTCCGGTTCTTCCGGTTCCTCGGCGACAGGGCGGGGCTGGATCTCGGGCAGGCCGCGGGGAGAGGCGGCGGCGGCATCGGCCGCGCGGCCTTGGAACAGTGTGACCCCGGCGGTGCGCCCGGTGTCGAGGGCCATGGGCTCGTCGCAGCGCCACAGCACAAGCCGCCCGGCACCGAAGCGGGCGACCGCAGCGGAGAGTTTGTCAGCGGCCCCTGCGGCTTCGTGGAACCATTGCGTCTTGATGAAGATGGGTTCCAGCCCTGCCAGATCGAGACTGTCGAGGGCCGCCATCGGCATATGGTCCAGCGCCACCGTGAATCCGGCATCGGCAAGACGCCCAGCCGCCGCGACCACCTGGGACGGAGCGAGGGTGAGTTCCCAACAGGGAAGCTCGGCGGTGATCCGCCCCCGCATCTCCGTCGGGATGGCGCGGGCCAGCTCCTCGAAATTGTCGTCCAGCACCGTCGCGGTGTGCAGATCGACAGTGAAGGCACGGGGGTCGTGGGCGCGGTCGCGGGCGATATGGCGCAACAGGCCGCGGTCGAGCCGCACCGCCACCTCGTGCCGCAGCCAGGAATCGCACCGAAGCGACAGGGAGAGGCGGGATTCCAGCTCTTCCAGCGACACCGCCAGTTCGGTGGCGACCACTGCGGCACGGTCGGCGGCGAAGGACCACACCGGCTGTTCGCGGACGATGCTGTCGACATCGGCGCCGTGCAGCACCCGCTCCACCTCCAGCAGATGGGCAAGCGCGGCGGTGGGCGCGCGTTCTGCCGCCTCGCGCAGGGCGGCGGTGGCGTCGTTGGGGAACAGGTCGGCGAAACGCCGCTCCGCCTCCGTCGCTATGTCGTAGCGGGCGACGTGGAGCGTGCCGAAGCCGTGGGACAGCAGCATGTGGCCCAGCGCCTTCGCCCCAGCGTCGAGCAGCGGGCCGGCATCGGCCGGCGCCAGGATCAGCAGGCGGGGGCCGGCCAGCCGGAACACCTCGCGTGGCTGGCTGCCCAGCCAACTTTCCAGATAATGGTCGAGCGTCATGGCAAAGCGGGGATCGCCGCCATGTTCGATCCCGCGCAGGTCGGCCAGCAGGGCCGCCAGCGGTTCCGGCGCCGCCCGCAGGGCTTGCAGGCGTGCCAGAACCGTATGCCCCGCAGCGTCCGCCATCGCTCCCTCGATCTCACCTTCGCTACCGGAGTGTCGCGCCGGGCGAAGCGGGTCGCAAGGGGCGATGACGCCGCGGAGGTCGAGACTCAGCCGTCGATCAGCCCATGATCTCGAACTTGATGCCCTGGGCGAGCGGCAGCGCGGAGGAGTAGTTCACCGTCGCGGTCTGGCGGCGCATGTACGCCTTCCACGAATCCGACCCGGACTCGCGGCCGCCGCCGGTCTCCTTCTCGCCGCCGAAGGCGCCGCCGATCTCGGCACCACTGGGGCCGATGTTGACGTTGGCGATGCCGCAGTCGGACCCGGCGGCCGACAGGAAGCGCTCCGTCTCACGGATGTCGGTGGAGAAGATGCAGGAGGACAGGCCCTGCGGCACCGCGTTCTGCAGCGCGATGGCCTCCTCCAGCGTGTCGTAGGTCATGACGTAGAGGATCGGCGCGAAGGTCTCGTGACGCACCACCTCAGTCTGGGCCGGCATCTCGACAATGGCGGGGGTGACGTAATAGGCGTTGGGGAAGCGGTCGGTCAGCGTGCGCTCGCCACCGGTCACCGTGCCGCCCTCGGCCTTCGCGGAGTCCAGCGCGCGCTGCATCGCCTTGAAGGCGTCGGCATCCACCAGCGGACCCATCAGCACGCCGGTCTCCAGCGGGCTGCCGATCGAAACCGAGGCGTAGGCAGCCTTCAGGCGCGGCAGCAGCTGGTCCTTGACCGAGCGGTGGACGATCAGCCGGCGCAGCGTGGTGCAGCGCTGGCCGCAGGTGCCGACGGCGGAGAACAGGATGGCGCGCAGGGCCATGTCGAGGTCGGCCGACGGAGCCACGATCATGGCGTTGTTGCCGCCCAGCTCCAGGATCGAGCGGCCGAAGCGTTCCGCCACCACCTTGGCGACCTCGCGGCCCATGCGGGTGGAGCCGGTGGCCGAGACGATCGGGAAGCCGGGGTGGGCGACGAGCGCCTCGCCGATCTCACGGCCGCCCTGGACGATTTGGGACAGGTTGGCCGGCGCGTCGCCGAAGCGGGCGACGGCGCGGTCGAAGATGACCTGACAGGCGGCGGCGGTCAGCGGGGTCTTTTCCGACGGCTTCCAGACGACCGGGTCGCCGCAGACCAGCGCCAGCGCCGCGTTCCACGACCACACCGCCACCGGGAAGTTGAAGGCGGAGATGACGAGGCAGGGGCCGGCCGGGTGCCAGGTCTCGCGCATCGAATGGCCCGGACGCTCCGACGCGATGGTCAGGCCGTAGAGCTGGCGCGACAGGCCGACGGCGAAGTCGCAGATGTCGATCATCTCCTGCACTTCGCCCAGGCCTTCCTGGTAGATCTTGCCGGCTTCCAGCGAAACCAGACGGCCGAGATCCTCCTTGGCGGCGCGCAGCTCCTCGCCCAGCAGGCGGACCAGCTCGCCGCGGCGCGGGGCCGGCACGGAGCGCCACGCCTCGAAGGCGCGGGCGGCGTTGGCGACGATGTCCGACACCTGCGACGGCGCGGTCTCCGCCACCGTGGCAAGCGTGGCGCCGTCCACCGGCGACCGGGCGGTGAGACCGGCTTCGCTGGAGGTCAGGCCGAAACGGGAGAGGATGTCGCTGTGCTGCACCGGGGTGGCTCCTTGGGTCTGTATAGAACTCCCCCTCTCCCCCCCGGGGAGAGGGACGGGGTGAGGGGGATGCGTGGCGGGACTTTTGCGAAAATCCTGCGGTGCTTCCCCCTCACCCTAACCCTCTCCCCC
>NZ_LGQU01000160.1:0-18998 GCF_003115935.1 Azospirillum sp. TSH20 | reverse complement strand
CAAAATGCTGACAATTCTCAACGCTCGGGTCCGTGACGCACTGGCAGCCATTCCCACCAACACATGAACAAGACAGTTGCTCATCCCAACCTTCTCCCCGGGGGGAGAAGGAGTTTTAAGAATCGCTCGCCAAGATCTTATCCACGGTGATCGGCAGGTCGCAGAGGCGTTTGCCGGTCGCGTGGTAGATGGCGTTGGCGATGGCGGCGGGGACGCCGACGATGCCGATTTCGCCGACACCCTTGGCGCCCAGTGGGTTCACGATGTCGTCATGCTCCTCGACGAAGATGACGTCGATGTCGTGGACGTCGGCGTTCACCGGGATGTGGTACTCGGCGAAATCGTGGTTCATGAAGCGGCCGAGGCGCTGGTCGGTCATCGTCTCCTCCTCCAGCGCCATGCCGATGCCCCACACCACCGCGCCCAGAACCTGGCTGCGCGCCGTCTTGGGGTTGATGATGCGGCCGGCGGCCACCGCACTGACCACGCGGGTCACCTGCACGGTGCCGAGATCCTCGTCCACCCGCACCTCCGCGAAGATGGCGGAGTGGGTGCCCAGCGCGTGCTGCATCTGCGACTTGTAATTGGGGATCGAGCGCGCCTCGTCCTCCAGCACCAACAGGTCGTTGGCGCGCATCACCTCGGTGATCGACATGCGCCAGGACGGGTCGGATCTGGCGATCAGGCAGCCGTCGGCGAAGGTCAGGTCGTCGGCCTTCAACCCCTTCAGCGGACCGTCGTTCAGCCCGACCGCGAGGCCGGCCAGCTTGTCGCGCAGACGGTCGCACACCGCCTTCACCGCCGAGCCGACCGAGGACACCGTCCAGGACCCTCCCTGCAGCGGCGCCATCGGCAGGTTGGTGTCGCCGAGCTGGAAGGACACCCTGTCGATGGGCAATCCCAAGATATCGGCGGCGATCTGCGTCATCGCCGTGTAGGTGCCGGGACCGATGTCGGCGGTGGCGCTGCCGACCGTCAGCGTGCCGTCGATGCCGAGCCGGGCAGACGCCACCGCCTGCCCCTGCATCGCATCCCACACGCCGGATGCCATGCCCCAGCCGATCAGTTGGCGCCCCTCGCGCATCGACCGCGGGGCATGGGTGCGTTTGTGCCAGCCGAAGCGCTCGGCGCCCTGTTGGAAGCAGGCGCGCAGCTCCTTGCTGGAGAAGGGCTTTCCGGTGTTGGGATCGACCTCGGTGTAGTTCTTCAGCCGCAGCTCCAGCGGGTCCATGCCCAGCTTGGCCGCCAGCTCGTCCATGGCGATCTCCAGCGCCGGGACGCCGGTGGCGGCGCCGGGGGCGCGCTGGTCGAGCGGGGTGTGGGTGTCCATGCGGGCCAGCTTGTAGTCCAGCCGGACATTGTCGCACTTGTATTGCTGGCCCGACCAGTTGACCACGACCTCGACGTAATTCTCGGTCTGCGAGGTCTCCTGCACCGCCTCGTGGATGACGGCGGTGAGGGTGCCGTCCCTCTTTGCGCCCAGGGCCACGCGCTGGAGGGCTTCGGGGCGGTGGCCGAAGCTGAACATCTGCGGGCGCGACAGCTCGACCCGGACGGAGCGCTTCAGCGTGGTCGCCGCCAGCACCGCCATGAACAGTTGGTGCTGCGGACGCAGGCCGGAGCCGAAGGCGCCGCCGACGAAGGGGGAGATCACCCGCACCGCGTCCTTCGACAGGTCGAAGACGTTGCAGACATAGGTCTGGGTGTTGATCGGCCCCTGGGTCTTGTCATGGACGGTCAGGGTGCCGTCATTGTGGTAGATGACGGTGGAGGCGTGCATCTCCATCGGGTTGTGATGCTCGACCGCCTGGGTGAAATCGAGGTCGACGCTGACCTCCGCCTCGGCCAGCGCCTTGTCGGCGTCGCCGCGCGGCTTGGGCGGGGGCTGGAAGCCGCCCTTGTCCTTGCCGGGGGTGAAGGCGTTGGCGCTTGCCGCATGGAGGTCGGTCTGGTGTTCGTCGGCCTCATAGGTGACGTGGATCAGGCGGGCGGCGTAGCGCGCCAGTTCGAAGCTCTCCGCCACCACCAGCGCGACGGGCTGGAGCGCGTGGTGGATGGTCGCGTCGTAGAGCGGGCGGAAGGGCGAGCCCTTCGGCGCGTCGTCGTCCTTCCACTTGCGGTCGAACCAGGGGAGGCTCGGCCGGTTCAGGTGGGTGAAGACCTGGAACACGCCGGGAAGGGCCAGCGCCTTGGCAGTGTCTATGCCGAGGATGCGGCCGCGGGCGATGGCGCTGGAGACGATGTAGCCGTGGGCGAGGCCAGGGGTGTTGAACTCCGCCGCGTATTTGGCGCCGCCGGTCACCTTCAGCCGGCCGTCGACGCGGCTGACGGGCTTGCCGATCTGGGCGCCGGGGCGGTCCAACTGATCGGGGATGGTCGGTTTGGCGATCATGGGTGCTCCACTCCGGCGGCTTCGGCCAGCGCCCGGACGATGGCGCGCTCGGCAAGTCCGATCTTGAAGGCGTTATGCGACTGGCCCTTGGCACCGCGAAGCAGGACGCGCGCCGCCTCGCGGAAGGTTTCCAGCGAGGCGGGCTTGCCGGCCAGTTCGGCTTCGGCCGCCGGGTCGCGCCAGGGCTTGTGGGCGACGCCGCCGAGCGCGAGGCGGGCGGTGCGGATGGTCTGGCCCTCCAGTTCCAGGGCGGCAGCCACCGATACCAGCGCGAAGGCGTAGGAGGCGCGGTCGCGAACCTTCAGGTAGGTCGAGTGCTTGGCGAAGCCCTCGGCCGGCAGGTCGATGGCGGTGATGAGTTCATCAGCGGCCAAAGTGCTGTCGATGTGCGGGGTGTCGCCGGGCAGGCGGTGGAAGTCGGCGAAGGGGATGGTGCGCTCGCCCTTCGGGCCGCTGACGCGGACGACCGCTTCAAGAGCGGCAAGGGCGACGCACATGTCGGACGGGTGGACGGCGATGCAATGGTCGCTGGCACCCAGGATGGCGTGGATGCGGTTGACGCCGGTGAGCGCGCCGCAGCCGGTCCCCGGCTCCCGTTTGTTGCAGGGCGTGCCGGTGTCGTAGAAGTAATAGCAGCGCGTGCGCTGCAGCAGGTTGCCGCCGTTGGTCGCCATGTTGCGCAGCTGCGCCGAGGCGCCGGCCAGGATCGCCTTCGACAGCATCGGGTAGCGCGCCTGCACCCGCGCGTCATAGGCGGTGTCAGCATTACGGGCGAGTGCGCCGAGACGCAGGCCGCCGCCGTCCACCTCTTCGATCTTGTCGAGGCTCAAGCGGGAGATGTCGACCAGCCGCTCCGGCCGCATCACGTCGGCCTTCATCAGGTCGAGCAGGTTGGTGCCGCCGGCGACGAACTTCACCGCCGCCTCGGTCGTCGTGCCGGGCTGGCCGGCGACGCCGCGGAGCGCCGCATCGACGCTGTCGGGACGGTGGTAGGAGAAGGCCCTCATGGCGTGCCTCCGTCCTTCTGCGCATCCATGACCTGACGGATCGCGGCGACGATGTTCGGATAGGCGCCGCAGCGGCACAGGTTGCCGCTCATCAGTTCGCGGATATCGTCATCGGTCTTGGCGTGGCCCTCCTCCAGCATGCCGACGGCGGAGCAGATCTGGCCGGGCGTGCAGTAGCCGCACTGGAAGGCGTCATGCTCGACGAAGGCCTCCTGCAGCGGGTGGAGCGCGTCGCCGCTGGCCAGCCCCTCGATGGTGGTGACGGTCCGCCCCTCCGCCATCACCGCCAGGGTCAGACAGGAGTTGATGCGGCGGCCGTCGACCAGAACGGTACAGGCGCCGCACTGGCCATGGTCGCAACCCTTCTTGGTCCCGGTCATGTCGAGATGCAGGCGCAGCGCGTCGAGCAGGCTGGTCCAGGGGGCGACGCGCAGGGTCTTGCGGCTGCCGTTGATGGTCAGGGTGACGTCCATCGCTTCGGGAGGAGGCACCGGCTGTTTGTGGATGTGGCCCTGGGACGCTGGACCTGTTGGCTGGGACATAACCGCTCCGACTGCTGGCAGGTGGGTTCCGCGAATGACTGCCGGGGGGTAACAGCCGCCCTTCCGCTGCGTTCCGTCGATGGGGGATGCTCAGCTCCCTCTCCCGCCCCGGGAGAGGGAAGGGGCCCATGCGGAGCATGGGAAGGGTGAGGGGTGATCCGAGAAACCATGCGGTTCGGGATTCTTGGATTCCCCCTCACCCTCCCCACCTTCGGTGGGTCCCCTCCCTCTCCCGGGGCGGGAGAGGGCGTTTTTTACGGAGACCGCTGCCATGAAGCTTTCCGGTTCCTGCCGCTGCGGCGCCGTCCGCTTCACGCTGAACTCGCCGACGCCGGTGCCTTACATGCGCTGCTACTGCACCATCTGCCGCAAGAGCGCCGGCGGCGGCGGATATGCCATCAATCTGGGCGGCGACGCCGACACGCTGGAGGTCGAGGGGCGCGACGCGGTGGCGATGTGGCGGGCGCCGATGGAGGACCCCGACCATCCGGGACAGACCCACCTCGGCCCGTCGCACCGGCATTTCTGCAAGCACTGCGGCACGGCGCTGTGGGCGGAGGACCCGGCCTGGCCGGAGCTGGTCCATCCCTTCGCCTCGGCCATCGACACGCCGCTGCCGACACCGCCGGAGCGGGTGCACATCATGCTGGACTTCAAGGCGCCGTGGGTGGAGGTGCCGACGGGTCCGAACGACGTGCATTTCGCCCGCTATCCGGAGGAATCGCTGGAGGACTGGCACCGGCGGCACGGGCTGCTCGACCGCTGACGGCGCCTGCCGCCGAGACCCATCCGGTTCGGGATATGCCCGGCGGCTGCGACATCGACTCTACGAAAGAAAGGGTTACCACATGCCGGTTTCCTCTCCATTTTCATAAGTAAAAATGGGAGGAACGCCATGCTGACCCTGCTCTATCGCAGCGATGCGGTCTCTCTGCTGCCATTTTCGGCTTTGGCGGACATTTGTGTGCGAAGCTCCACAAACAATCGGCGTCTGGGCATCACCGGTTTCCTTATCGAACATGAGGGCACCTTTCTTCAGGTTCTGGAGGGTGAGCCGAAGGCGGTGAACGAACTCTTCCATCGCATCTCGCATGACGAGCGGCACTGCAACATGGCGGTGCTGGGGCGGTGGGAACGGAAGGGACGGTCCTTCGGCTTCTGGGCGATGAATTTCGGCCCGCTGGACGATCCGTCCTTCTGGCAGGGGGAGTTCGCCGATCTGCGCGACGGCGACGCCTTCCGGCGCAAGAGCAGCGATGCCGACACCGCGCTGGCGGTGCTGTGCCGGGCCTATGCCTTCGCCAGCATAGTCGCAGGGGCCGATCCGGTGATCGGCGGCTTCGTGATGGGATACCCGCGGGCGTTGCAGGGTCCGGTGACCGTCTGAACCGTCAAACATCTGATTCAATTGAGCCCTTGACTGGACGGCGCGTGCTCGTGCCATCGTCGCACCTCGCCCGGCCGCGGATGGCCGGCCGCCGAGGAGAAGCCCGTCGATGAACGCCTTGCGGCGTCTGTCCGCCCCTGCCCTGGTCCTGGCCCTTTTGGCCGCGCTGGTCGCCGCCAAACCCTGGCTGCACGGCCATCTGGAACCCTTCGTCGGGCTGCCGCTGAGCGGCGGGTTCGACATCGCCGTCGCGTCGGCCGCGTGGCTTGCCGCCGCCTGGGGCGGGGCGCGGGTGATCGACATGCTGGCGGCGGGCAACGGCGGCCGGCCGCCGCGCATCCCCCGGCTGCTGGCCGACCTGCTGCGCTTCTTCGTCTATGGCGTCGCGGTGCTGGCGATCCTGGCCTTCGTGCTGGAACAGCCGGTGACCGGGCTGCTGGCGACGTCGGGCGTCGCCATCGCCGTGCTGGGCTTCGCGCTGCGCAACATGATCGCCGACATCTTCGCCGGCATCGCACTGAACATCGAACATCCCTATCGGCTGGGCGACTGGCTGGAGCTGTCCCCCGGCGTCGCCGGGCGGGTGGACGAGATCAACTGGCGCGCGACCCGGCTGATCGCCAGCGACGGCACCGCCATCGTCGTGCCGAACGGCATCGTCGCCGGCAGCCGCTTCGTCAATTACAGCCGCCCGAACCCGGCCTTCCGCGCCACCGTCCCGGTCCTGCTGGACCAGGAAGTGCCGGTCGAGCGGGCCAAGCGCATCCTGCTGTCGGCGATGCTCTGCGCCGACGGCGTGCTGCCCACGCCGCGCCCGGACGTGATCGTCGAGGCGGTGACGCCCAACGGCATCTCCTATCTGGCGCGCTTCTGGACCGACGACGGCGGCCGGGTGTCGCTGGTGCGCGATGCCGTGCTGACGGCGGTGCTGTCCAACCTCGCCCACGCCGGAATCGAGCCAGCCCGCCCCAAGCAGGAGGTCCGCCGACGCCAGACGGGGGCGCACGACACCGGCCTGCTGCGGCGCGGGCTGCTGCGCCAGTTGGAGCTGTTCGATGCCTTCGACGACAAGGAGGTCGACGCGCTGGCCCAGGCGATGCGCCAGTTCCACATCCCCGCCGGCACCGCCGCCGTTCGCCAGGGCGACGCCGGAGAATCGCTGTTCGTCATCGCCGAGGGTGTGTTCGACGTCCAGATCGCCGCTCCCACCGTCCCCGACACGGAGGACGGGCAGCGCTCCGGCGTGGTCCATCTGACGCGGCTGCGGCCGGGCGACCTGTTCGGCGAAATGTCGCTGCTGACCGGGCAGCCGCGCAGCGCGTCGGTCGTCGCCTGCACCGACGCCGTGGTGTTCGAACTGTCGCGCGGCCATCTGGACCCGGTGCTGCGGCGCCGTCCGGAACTGGCGGAACGGCTGGCCGAACTGATGGCCGAACGCCAGACCCGCAACGTCAGCCAGTCCAAGCGCCAGCAGGGCGCCACCCCGCCGCCGCCGGCGGAATCACAGGCGCTGCTGGCGCGGCTGCGGGGCTTCTTCGGGCTTTAGGACAGATCATACCCTACGCATCATGCGAAAGCCGGAACGTCAACGCGCTGCGGATATGAGAAGCATCATCGGCCTCTCAATTTCATCCTTCAGTTCCGGATCAGTTTCGATCTGCTGTGCCGATGGAGCAAATTCTTCAACGGCTTGAATCGTAAAGCCAGTCCTGATCAGCGTATTCAGCGTGGTGCCGATGGTCCTATGATACTTCAATACTCCTTTGGCAAACCAGTCAGTGCGACGTTCTCCTTCATCAGAGTAGCGATTGACTAGCCATGCCTTGTGCCCGTCCTCATCGGTAATCCAATGTGGATTGGATGCTGCCATGAAGATCGGATGCTCTATTGTAAACACGAGTCGTCCACCTGGCACCAGAGCCTGATGGACCATTTTCACCAACCGCTGAAAATCCCTGATGTAATGGAAGGTTAGAGCGCTGTAAGCGAAATCGAAAGCCGCCGGCGGCAATTCCATAACTTCTATGTCCGCAATTCGATATTCGATTTCCGGATCGACGGTATTCGCTCTTGCGCGACGGATCATGTTCTCGGAAAGGTCAAACCCCAGCACTGAGGCTGCCCCTTGGTCACGCATCCACCTTGAAACCCAGCCGAAACCACACCCGAGATCGACCACACGCCTTCCCACCAGATCGGGCAGCATTGCGCGGATAGCAGGCCACTCCGGCGCACCGTCCAGGCCGTGCACTTGGCGAGGCAACTGGCTGTAACCAGCAAAGAATTCGGGATTGTCGTAGATATTCTGTGCCATGGCAAACTCCATCTATGATGATGGACGAGGCACAATACTCGTACTGAAGGCCTCGTCCATGAGGGGCGAGACCAGGGTACCGTCCGCTAACGATCAGTTATCGCGGCCGATCTCCCGGCATCCCGCCTGCTGGGATGCCGGCCAACCGGGCAACAATGTGGGTGTCCTTTTCAACCATTGAGGCAGGATATTCTTTGGATCCGGAAGCGTCAATACCGTCTTGCCTCCTCAATTCGCGACAAAGGAGCGAGGGTTCAGGGGGTGCACTGGGAAGAAATCATCGAGCCCCGCGAGCCCGGCCAATAAACCTCCGGGGCTGTGAGCAAGGTTGCCCGACGGTCTCCATCGTGGAACCTCGGGCCCTGCAGGACGTTATTCCGCACAGGTGCCGGTGGTGCAGTTTGGCCCTTCTTGCGGGTCGAGCGCCCCTTCGTCCTGAACCAACGAGGAGGCTCGACAGCCGATGTGCGGACTGAGTGGTGAAATTCGTTTCAAGGCCGGCGAGGCGGCCAGCACGGTGGCCGTACAGGCCATGTGCGACAAGCTGGCGCCGCGCGGGCCGGACGGCCACGGCCTGTTCGCCCATGGGCGCGTCGCCTTAGGACATCGCCGGCTGAAGATCATCGATCTCAGCGAGGCATCGCAGCAGCCGATGGTGGATGCAGCCCTCGGGCTCGCCATCGTCTTCAACGGCTGCATCTACAATCACCGGGAACTGCGCGAGGAGCTGGTCGGGCTCGGCTACCGCTTCTTCTCCGACGGCGACACCGAGGTCCTGATCAAGGCCTATCACGCCTGGGGGCCTGATTTCGTCAAGCGCCTGAACGGGATGTTCGCCTTCGCCATCTTTGAGCGCGACAGCGGCCGGGTGGTGCTGGGCCGCGACCGGCTGGGCATCAAGCCGCTGTATCTGGCGGACATTCCCGGCGGCCTGCGCTTCGCCTCCTCGCTGCCGGCGCTTGTCGCGTCCGGCGGGATCGACACCGACGTCGATCCGGTGGCGCTGCACCATTACATGAGCTTCCACGCCGTCGTCCCGGCGCCCTACACCATCCTGAAGGGCGTGCGGAAGCTGCCGCCCGCCACGGTCCTGATCGTGGAGCCCGACGGCACCCGGCGCGAAAACACCTATTGGTCGCTGACCTTCGGGCCGCAGTCCGGCGACGAGGGGCGCGATTTCGCCGACTGGCGCGAGTTGGTGCTGGAGACGCTGACCCGCGCAGTGCGCCGCCGGCTGGTCGCCGATGTCCCGGTGGGCGTGCTGCTGTCGGGCGGGCTGGACAGCTCGCTGATCACCGCGCTGCTGGCCGAGAACGGGCAGAGCGGGCTGAAGACCTTCTCCATCGGTTTCGAGACGGTGGGCGACGAGCGCGGCGACGAGTTCCAGTATTCCGACATCGTCGCCAAGCATTTCGGCACCGACCACCACCGCATCTTCGTCGACAGCGCCCGCGCCCTGCCGGAGCTGACCGACTGCGTCCGCGCGATGTCGGAGCCGATGGTCAGCCACGACAACATCGGCTTCTTCCTGCTGTCGCAGGAGGTGGCGAAGCAGGTGAAGGTGGTGCAGTCGGGCCAGGGCGCCGACGAGGTGTTCGGCGGCTATCACTGGTATCCGCCGCTGCTGGACAGCAAGGACGCGGTGGGCGACTACGCCCGCGTCTTCTTCGACCGCGACCATGCCGAGATGGCGCAGGCGCTGGACCCGCGGCTGGTCGGCGAGGACCATTCCCGCCGCTGGCTGGAACAGCGCTTCGCCATGCCCGGCGCCGACCGGCCGGTGGACAAGGCGCTGCGGCTCGACACCACCGTCATGCTGGTGGACGATCCGGTGAAGCGGGTCGACAACATGACGATGGCCGCCGGGCTGGAAGCGCGCGTGCCCTTCCTCGACCACGAGCTGGTGGAACTGGCGGCCCGCATCCCGGCGGAGATGAAGCTGCCGGACGGCGGCAAGTACGTCCTGAAGGAAGCGGCGCGGCGCGTGGTGCCGGCGGCGGTGATCGACCGGCCCAAGGGCTATTTCCCGGTGCCGGCGCTGAAATACCTGCGCGGCCCCTTCCTGGAGCGGGTGCGGGACGTGCTGAACGCACCGGCGGCGCGGGACCGCAGCCTGTTCCGCCGCGCGTATCTCGACCGGCTGCTCGCCGATCCGGAAAGCCACATCACGCCGCTGCGCGGGTCGAAGCTGTGGCAGGTGGCTCTGCTGGAATTCTGGTTCCAGGAACAGGGCCTGTAAGCGGTCGTCCTTACGGCCATTCCAAACGAAGAACGCTCCGCCGGCACATCCGGGCGCGGGACCGATCCGCGTCCCCGGATGTTGCCAATGCGAGGAGCCGCATCCGACGATCAGGGGGAACCCATGAGCTACGCCCGCGTGAAACCGCACCGGCTGGAGCGCGCCGCCAGCGCCACCCTGCGCCACACCCGGCGCTACACCGGCCGTCCGCCGGCGGGAGAGACCGAGGCCGACGCGCCGCGCGCCGACGTGGTGGTGGATTGCGGCTGGGGCCGGCTGATCTTCGCCCACACCTTCGACGATCTCGACCGCATGATCGAGACGTTGCGGCAGGAGGCGCCGGGCACCCGCGACATCGTGTTCTATCTGCAGGACCCGCATGTCGCCCTGTCGCGCGCGCCGCAGGAGCTGTTCCTCGACCCCTCCCACACCTTCCGCCTGTGGCTGACCGACTATCGCCCGTCGCGGCGCCGGCCGAAGGGCTACAGCGTCCGCCGGCTGCGCACGCGCGAGGATGCCGAGGGGGTGCAGCGCATCTATGCCCGGCGGCGGATGGTCCCGGTCTCCTCATCCTTCCTGGTGGCGTCGCGCAACAGCCGGGTGCTGACCCATTTCGTCGCCTGCGACGATTCCACCGGCGAGGTGATCGGGTCGGTGACGGCGGTGGATCACGCCCACGCCTATGGCGATCCGGAGAACGGCAGTTCGCTGTGGTGCCTGGCTGTCGATCCGCAGGCGTCGTTTCCGGGAATCGGCGAAACGCTGGTCCGCACGGTGGCGGAGCATGTGCAGGCGCGCGGGCGGGCGTTCCTCGATTTGTCGGTGCTGCATGATAACGAGAACGCCATCGCGCTGTACGAGAAGCTGAATTTCCGCCGGATTCCGACCTTCGCGCTGAAGACCAGGAACCCGATCAACGAGCGGCTGTTCACCGGCCCGCAGCCGGGCGAGCGGCTGAACCCCTATGCCACCATCATCGTCAACGAGGCGCGGCGGCGCGGCATCGGCGTCGATGTGGTGGATGCCGAGGCCGGCTATTTCTGCCTGACCTGGGGCGGGCGCAGCGTGGTCTGCCGCGAATCGCTGAGCGAACTGACCAGCGCCATCGCCATGAGCCGCTGCGACGACAAGGCGGTGACCCGGCGCGTGCTGGAACGCGCCATGCTGAATGTGCCGGCCCAGGCGGTGGCCGGCGAGGGGGAGGAGAACGCGGCCTTCCTGGCGACGCATGGCCGCGTCGTGGTCAAGCCGGCGCGCGGCGAGCAGGGGCGCGGCATCACCGTGGACGTGCGCGACGCCGAGACGATTGAGCGCGCCATCGCGGCGGCCCGCCAGCATTGCGACACGGTGCTGCTGGAGCGGTTCTGCGAGGGGCAGGATCTGCGGATCATCGTCATCGACAAGAAGGTGGTGGCCGCTGCGGTGCGCCGCCCGGCCGAGGTCACCGGCGACGGCACCCACAGCGTGCGCGAACTGATCGAGGCGCAGAGCCGCCGCCGCGCCGCCGCCACCGGCGGGGAAAGCCATATTCCGATGGACGCGGAGACCGACCGCTGCCTCGCCGCCGCCGGCAAGAGCCTGGACGACGTGCTGGCGGCCGGCGAGGTGCTGCCGGTGCGCAAGACGGCGAACCTGCACACCGGCGGGACGATCCACGACGTGACCGACTGCCTGCATCCGGAACTGGTGGAGGTGGCGACGGTGGCGGCCCGCGCGCTGGACATTCCGGTGGTGGGCTTCGACCTGCTGGTGGAGTCGCCCGACCGGCCGGGCTACGTGTTCATCGAGGCGAACGAGCGGCCCGGCCTCGCCAACCACGAACCGCAGCCGACGGCGGAACGTTTCGTCGACCTGCTGTTTCCCCAGACGCGCGGGGTGCTGTAGGCCCCCTCTCCTCGGGGGGGAGAGGGGATATTCGCGGGGAGAGAGGGACTTCAGCAGGAGGAAAACCCAACCATGGCCGTGCCGCTGCCCATCGACATGGGCTATGTCACCGACGTCCTCTACCGGCTGCTGACCACGCCCAGCCCGACCGGATACACCACCGACGTGGTGCGGCTGTGCTGTGCCGAACTGGAGCGGCTGGGCATCCCCTATGAGCTGACGCGGCGCGGCGCCATCCGCGCCGACCTGAAGGGGGTGCGGGCCAGTCCCGACCGGGCGCTGGTCGCCCATGTCGACACGCTGGGCGCCCAGGTGAAGATGCTGAAGGACAATGGCCGGATGGAGCTGGTGCCCATCGGCCACTGGTCGTCGCGCTTCGCCGAGGGGGCGCGCTGCACCGTGCTGACCGACCGGGGGCCGTGGCGCGGCACCATCCTGCCGCTGAAGGCGTCTGGCCACACCTTCAACAAGGAGGTCGACACCCAGCCGGTGAATTGGCAGCAGGTCGAACTGCGCGTCGATGCCCCGGTCGCCAGCCGGCAGGATTTGGAGGAGCGCGGCTTCAACATCGGCGACATCGTCGCCATCGACCCGCAGCCGGAATTCCTGGAGAACGGCTACATCGTCTCCCGCCATCTCGACGACAAGGCGGGGGTGGCGGTGATGCTGGGCGCGGCGAAGGCGGTGGTCGATGCCGGGGCCGCCCTGCCGGTCGATTGCCACCTGCTGTTCACGATCTCCGAAGAGGTCGGGTCGGGCGCCTCCTCGATCCTGCATCAGGACGTGGCGGAGATGGTGACCATCGACAACGGCACCACCGCCCCCGGCCAGAACAGCAGCGAATTCGGCGTCACCATCGCCATGGCCGACAGCACAGGCCCGTTCGACATGGCGCTGACCCATTCGCTGATCGCGCTGTGCCAGGCGCAGAACATCCCGCACCAGCGCGACGTCTTCCGCTATTACCGCTGCGACAGCGCGTCGGCCATCGAGGCCGGCAACGACATCCGCACCGCGCTGGTCTGCTTCGGCATCGACGCCTCGCACGGCTACGAGCGCATCCATGCCGACGCGCTGGAAAGCCTGGTGCGGCTGCTGGTGCTGTACCTGCAGAGCCCGCCCAGGGATTGAGGGGCGGGATTGAGGGGGATGGTCAGCAGCCCGCCGTCCCGTCCCGCCTGACCTCCTCCAGCACGCGGCGCAACTCCCCGGGGTGGAGCGGTTTGTGCAGGAAGGCGCAGCCGCGGCGCTGGCCCTCCAGCAGGGATTCGGGCGCCGTCTCGCCGGTCAGGACCACTGCCGGGATGTCGGCCTTGAACAGCTTGCGCACACGGTCGATCACGTCGAAGCCGGAGACCTTTCCCGGCAGGCGCAGGTCGGTCAGGATGGCGTCGGGCGGGCCCTCCAGCCCATCGACCGCGGCGAAGACCTCGCGCATGTTGGATGCGGAGACGAAGGCGCAGCCCCAGCTTTCCAGGGTCAGCAGCAGGCCGGACAGCACCATGCTGTCGTCGTCCACCACCAGGATGCGCATGCCGTCCAACGGGACTGCCGCCGCCGCCTGATCGGCCGACGCCGTCGCGGACTGGGTGTCGGCGAGCGCCTCCTCCCCCTCCAGGCGGTCGACGGTAACGGCGAAGACCGAGCCGCGGCCGGAGCGCGACCGCACGTCGATGGGCGCGCTCAGCAGAACCGACAGGCGCCGCACGATGGCGAGGCCGAGGCCGAGGCCGCGCGTCGGGTCGCGGGCCGGGTTGGTCAGCTGGTGGAACTCGTCGAAGATGACGTCCAGCTTGTCCTGCGGAATGCCGAAGCCGGTGTCCCACACCTCGATCCGCCAGTGCCCGTCGCGCTTGCGCAATCCCAGCAGGATGCCGCCGCGCTGGGTGTAGCGGATGGCGTTGGCCAGCAGGTTGCGGATGATGCGGCCGAGCAGGATCGGGTCGCTGCGGGTGAATGCCCGACAGGGCAGATGGACGCGCAGGCGCAGCCCCTTCTCCTCCGCCTGGGGACGGAATTCATCGGCCAGCGATTGCAGAAGCGCGTCGAGCGACACCGGCTGCAAGTCGGCCTCCACCGTGCCGGCATCCAGCGTCGAGATGTCGAGCAGGGCGTTCAGCAGCTGCTCGCCCGCCGTCATCGCGTTGGCCAGCATGCCGGCGGTGCGGGTCGCCCGCGCGTTGCCCTCCACCTGGGTGGTCAGCGCGTCGAGGAACAGGCGCATCGCCTGGAAGGGCTGGCGCAGGTCGTGGCTGGCCGAGGCGAGAAAGCGGGAGCGCGCCGCCGTGGTGCGCGCCACCTCCGCCCGCATCGCCTCCTCCAGCTTCGCGATGGCGCCGTCCAGCGTCGCCGTCGCCAGCACCCCGACCACGCGGCCGTCGACCAGCAGCGGCGTGGCGCGCAGGCTCAGCGGCGGTTCGGTCGGCAACTGCACCGCGGCGCCGTCGGGCGGCGTGGCAGGGCCGTCGGCGCTTCCTACCCCGTAGAGCGGGCGCAGCGCGTCGGCCACCGCCGGCCAGCCGCCGGGCAGCAGGGTCGGCCCGCTCTCGTCGCGGGTGGCGGCGCGCGGATGGTTGAGCAGGGAGGCCAGCGCCTCGTTGCAGCGGACGGCGGCCATCTCCGGCCCGCCGATCACCAGCATGGTCGGCACCGTCCCGGCCGCGCAGACGCGCCGTGCGTTGTCGAGACACTCGCGATAGCGCAGATCGGTCGGAGACATTGGGGTGGCCGAAGATCGGTGCATCGCGTCGGAGTCTCTCACATCGGTGTCGCCGGAGATCGGGGCGGGGATCGGAGTGTCGTGGAACGGCTGGAGGCTGATCGCCATCGTAATCGGCACCGGCACCGGATAGACCGTCGGACAGTTTCGAAAATCCCGCAGAGAATAAACGGACAAAGCGGCTTCCGAAATCACACGATGGCTCTACTCCCTTCCTATGCGGAAGGTGCTGGCCGAGGTCGCCGCATCAGATGATCCTCCACGAAGTATTTCCGACGCAGAAGCGCCATCAGCCGGGTCTTCAGGACATCCATCTCCTGCGCCTTGCCGACGAAATCGTCGGCACCGGCGTTCAAACTGATCATCAGCTGTTCCTCGTCGTCCTGGCTGGTCAGGATGACGATTTGGAAGAACAGGCCGCGCTGGCGCCGGAACCTGTCGAATCGTTCGCAGAGCTGGGTGCCGCTGGTGCCCGGCATCACGAGGTCGAGGATGACGCAGTCGAGCCCGCCGCCGGCCAGCGCCGCCACCGCCTCGTCGGCGTTGCGGGCGGCGGTGACGGTGCAGCCCTCCTGCTCCAGTTCGGCGCGCAGGAACTCGCGGTAGGTCGCGCTGTCGTCGACGATCAGGATATGGGCGCGGCGGAAGATTTCCGGCACGGTCGGCGGTGCGCTGCGCCGCTCCAGCAGCGCGCAGGCCTCCACCACCAGCGCCTTGGGGTCGGAGGGGTCGTGCTCCCCCTCGCCGCGGCCAAGCACCATGACGGCGGCGTCGCTGCGCGCGCGCAGGTCGGCGAGGCCGGTGGGGCCGGCAAGCTCGCCCTCGACGATCAGCAGATCCTGCGGATTGCCGGCGATCTCGGCCAGGGCCGGTTCCACGCCGTCGACGCAGACGGTCTCGACGCCGCGCTCCTCCAGCAGAAGCTTCAGCAGAAGCCCCTGCGTCTGGGAACCCATGACCACCAGGCTGCGGAGTCCGTTCATGGCGCCATCTTCTCGTCGGAGGTCAGTTGCAGCAGCCGTCCGGCCACCCGGTCGAGAGGCAGTTCCTCCACGGCGCCGCCCAGGCGCACGGCGGTGCCCGGCATGCTGTGGATCACCGCCGTGGAGGCGTGTTCGGCAATCGTGTAGGCCCCCGCCCGATACATGTCCACCAGTCCCCTCGCTCCATCCTCTCCCATGCCGGTCAGCAGCACGCCGATGCCGGAGGCGCCATAGGCGCGCGCCATCGACTGGAACAGCACCTCGCCCGACGGGCGCTGGCCGCACACCATCGGGTCGCCGGACAGGCGGATGCCGCCGTTGTCCACCAGCATGTGCCGGTCGCCCGGCGCCACATAGACCGTGCCGGGCCGCGGCTTCACCCCCGCCTCCCCCAGTTGCACCGGCAGCGGGGATACGGTGCCCAGCCAGTTGGCGAAGCCCTCCATGAAGGGGGCGCCCATATGCTGGACGACGAAGACCGGCAGCGGAAAGGCGGCCGGCAGCTCCTTCAGGACTTTCGCCAGCGCCGCCGGCCCGCCGGTGGAGGCGACGAGGCCCAGCCCGCGGAAGCGGCGGATGCGGCCGTCGGCCGTCACCGCCGCCTCGGGCAGGCGGCCGTCCGGCGATGGGGTTTCGCCGGGGACGCTGGAAGAACGGGCGGCCCGCGCGGTGATGCGGTGGCGGATGACCTTCACCTGGCTCATGATGACCAGCTGGGTGCAGAGATGGTGCGCCACCGTCTGGTAGTCGGCGCGCGCCATGCTGCCCGGCTTTTCCACCACCGCCAGGGCGCCGGCCTGCAGCGCCCGCATCGGGATGTCGAGGTCGCGCACATCGGACGCCACCACCACGATCGGCAGTGGATTCTGCCGCATGATGCGGCTGGTCACCTCGAAGCCGTCGATGCCCGGCAGGCGGATGTCGAGCGACACCACGTCGGGGGCGTTCTTCTCGATCATGCGCAGGGCCTGCTCGCCGCTGGAGGCGATGCCCGCCACCTCCAGCCGAGGGTCGGCGCCGATGACGTGGCTGAGAAGCTGCTGGATGACCGGGCTGTCCTCCACCACCAGCACACGGATGCGACGGTGTCCGACGGTGGGGGTTCCGACGGCGGGAGGTCCGGAGTGCGCCGCCCCGCTCACAGCAGCCGCCGGATGCCGGCCAGAAGCTCGTTCTGGTCGAACCGCGTCTTGACGATGTAGGCGTCCGCCCCCAGCCGCAAGCCGCGCTCGCGGTCCTCGTCGCTGGCGCGCGAGGTGACGAGGATCACCGGGATCTCCTCCAGCCGCTTGTCGGCCTTCACCGCCTGCAGCAGGGCGAAACCGTCCATCCGGGGCATCTCGACGTCGCTGATGATCAGGCCAACCTCCATCCCTTCCGAAAGGCGCTCCAGGGCCTCGCGCCCGTCCACGCACAGCGTCACCCGATAACCATGGGCTTCGAGGATGCTCTTTTCCAGCGTGCGGGTGGTGATGCTGTCATCGACGACCAGGATATGCGCCCGGGCAGGGGTAACCTCTTCCGCAGGTCGTGCCGGGGGCGGCAGGACGCTGCCGGGCAGCGGCATCAGGCCGGAGATGTTCAGCACCAGCGCCGGCCCGCCATCGTCCATCAGCACGGTGCCGAGATAGCGGCCGCTGTCGAGCCCGGTCTCCTCCGCCGCCGTCACCACCGTCTCGCGCGTTGCGACGAAGCGGTCGACCGCCAGCGCCAGCCGCCGGTCGGCCGCGCGGACGACCACCAGAGCCAGCGAGCGTTCGGCGGTGGGCACCACCGGCGCCTCCATGCCCAGCAGGGCGGCCAGCGAGGTGACGGGCGTCTCCTCCTCGCCGATGCGGATCATCGGGGTGCCGACGCCGGAGAACAGCGATTCGGCGGTGGCGGTGCGCAGCCGGACCACATCGGCCGACGGGATCGCCAGGATCTGATCCTGCACGGCGACGAAGACCAGACGCTGACTGAGCAGGCTGAGCGGCACCTCGATGGTGACGGCGGTGCCGCCCTCCGGCCGGTCGGCGATGGTCAGGTTGCCCTGCAGCCGCTCCACCTCCCGCCGGGCGATGGGGAGGCCCATGCCGCGCCCGGCCAGTTCGGTGGTGCGCGAGGCGGTGGAGAAGCCGGGATGGAACAGGAACTCCGTCAGCCGCTCCAGCGGTATCTCCTCGGCGCCGGACAGCTCGTCGGCGTCGATCAGGCCGCGTTCGGCCGCCTTGCGCAGGATCGCCGCGCGGTCCAGCCCACGACCGTCATCCTCGATGCGCAGGAGCAGGCGCGCCCCCTCCACCGAGGCGGCGATGGTGACGCGCGCCGCCGGCCGCTTGCCCAGCGCCAGCCGTTCCGCCGGCGTTTCGATGCCGTGGCTGATGGCGTTGCGGGCGATGTGGAGGATGGGGTCCTTCAACCGCTGCAGGACAGCGCGGTCGGCTTCCACCTCCAGGCCGCGGACATCGACCTCGACCTCCTTGCCCTCGGCCCGGCTGATGTCGCGGACCATGCGGCCGAGGCCGCTCAGCTGGTTTTCGGCCGGCAGCATGCGCAGGCGCCGCATGTCCTGCTGGAAGCCGCCGCCCCAGCGCCGCATCGACCACAGCAGCCGGTCATGGCTGCGGTGCGCGCTGTCGAGCGCGCCGCCCAGCGACCGGAAGCGGCGCTCGAAAGCCATCAGGGCGGGCAGCGCGCCACGGCCGTCGAGCGCGTCGGCTCCATCCTCCGGCCGGGCCTCCAGCCGGGCGCCGCGGCCGAGCTGCACGCGCAGATGACGCCATGCGCGGTCGAGCGCCCGCCATTCCTGCCGCATCGCCCGGAGCTGCTCGCCAAGCCCCGCCTGCGCCTCCACCTCCGGCAGCAGGGCCGATGCGGTTTCCGACAGACGCTCCAGACCTTGGGCGGCGATGCGGACCAGGGCGGCGGAATCGGCGTCGACGGTGCGCTCGCGCTGGCGGGGTGGCCGGTTCCCGACGGTGCGGGCCGGGGATGCGGGAGCGGGACCCGGAGGGGAGCCGCCGCTGCGACCGGCAGCCAGTGCGTCGAGATCGGCGAGCACGCCGGCCGTCTCCACCGCCCCGCCGCCCTGGAGCGACCAGGCGACCAGATCCTCGATGGCGTCGAGCGCGCGGCGGAACACGCCGACATTGGCGGCGTCGAGCGGGATCTCGCCCTTCTGCACGGCGATGAAGGCGGCTTCCAGCCGGTGGGAGATCGCCTCCACCTCCGGCAGGTCGACGGCGCGGGCGGCGCCCTTCAGGCTGTGGGCGCGCCGGTGGATGTCGACGAGGTCGGGCGCGTCGCCCGTCGCCTCCGCATCGCGGAGCGCGTTGCGGATCGCGGCGAGATGGTCCTTGTGCTCCAGATCGAAGGCGGCGAGCAGGCGCTGGCGGATGTCCATCAGGGGACACTCCAACGCGCTACCGGTCCCCTCTCCCCCCCGGGGAGAGGGTTAGGGTGAGGGGGAAGCGCGGCGGGAGTTTTGGGAGAGCAACGCAGTGCATCCCCCCCCCCCCCCCCCCCTCCCCCGGGGGGGGGGGGGGGAAA
>NZ_LGQU01000073.1:0-19027 GCF_003115935.1 Azospirillum sp. TSH20 | reverse complement strand
CGATCGGTTCCGGTCCCTTCCGCTTCCTGGCCGACGAATGGGTGCCGGGCAGCCGCGCGGTCTATGCCAAGTTCGACGGCTACGTGCCGCGCAACGAGGCGCCCGACTGCACCTCCGGCGGCAAGATGGTCTATGTCGACCGGCTGGAGTGGCATGTCATCCCCGATGCCGCGACGGCGACCGCGGCGCTCCAGCGCGGCGAGGTCGATTGGTATCATGGACCCGACCTGACGCTGCTGCCGCTGCTGAGCCAGGATCCGGCCATCAACACCGAGGCTTACGACGATCTCGGCTACATGACCATCCTGCGCTTCAATCATCTTCAGCCGCCGTTCGACCGTCTGGAGATGCGCCGGGCGATCCAGATGGCGGTCAATCAAGTCGATTACCTCCAGGCGCAGGTCGGCATGCCCGATCTGTACAAGGAATGCCGGTCGACCTTCTTCTGCGGCACGACGATGTCCACCGGTGCCGGCTCGGAGGTCATGGCGGCCAACTTCGAGAAGGCCAAGGCGCTGCTGAAGTCCTCCTACAAGGGCGAGAAGGTGGCGATTCCGACCGCGACCGACCTGTCCTGGCTGCACGCCGCCTCGCTGGTGACGGAAGATTTGCTGAAGCGCATGGGGGTGAATGTCGAGTTGCAGGCGATGGATCTCGGCACCTTCTACAAGCGCCGCACCAGCATGGAGCCGGTCGACAAGGGTGGCTGGTCGATCTTCCATGCCGGCTTCAGCGTGACCGACATTCTCGACCCCTCGACGCATCTCGGGCTGCGCGCCAACGGCAAGCAGACTTGGCCGGGCTGGCCGACCGATCCGGTGATCGAGCAGCTGCGCGACGAGTGGATGACCGCGGATCCGCAGGACCAGGGCGCGATCGTCCGGAAGATCGAGGCGCGCGCCTTCGAGACTGTGCCCTTCGTTCCGCTGGGGCAGTTCCAGACACCGTCCGCCCGGCGGCGCACCGTGACCGGCATGCTGAAGGCGCCGCTGCCGCTCGCGTGGAACATCAAGCTGGGCTGAGTCACGTGGGGGCAGCGGGGGCCGAGGGGAAGGCGGAATGATGATCGGAAATCGAGAGGCCAGAGCGAACGTCGCCGGCTTCCCAGGGCCTTCGCAGCAGAGCTTTCTCCTGTCCGAAAGTGCCTTGCGCCGTCGGGGCTCGCTCAAATGGGACCGCTACGATCCTTCGGTCCTTCCCTGCTGGGTTGCCGAGATGGATTTCGATATGGCCGAGCCGGTCCGCCGGGCCGTGGCAGATCTGTCGGCGACGGGCGCCTTTCAATATCCTCTGCGTCGGGGCCGGCCGCCGGACCGCCTGGTCGCCGATGCCTTTGCGGAACGGATGGAGAGGCGGTATGGCTGGCCGCTCGAACCCGATTGCACGCTGGTCGTCACGGATCTCGTGCAGGCCATCTACGCGGCGGTGACGGCCTTCACCCGGAAAGGGGAGGGCGTCGCCGTCCAGCTTCCCGCCTATCCGCCGTTCAGGGCGGCTGTCGAGGATACCGGACGGCATGCCGTCGCATGGCCCGCCGTTCTTGGTCCGGGCGGCTATGGCTGGGACCTGGGCCGGTTATCGCAAGACGCACGGCTGGCTGCGAAACTGCTGATCCTGTGCAATCCGCACAACCCGACCGGCAGGATGCTCAGCCGGGCGGAACTGTCGGAGTTGGCCGACCATGTGGTCCGTAACGATCTGACCGTCGTCGCCGACGAGATCCATGCGGACATCGTCTATGACGGTCGTGCCCATATTCCGTTCGCCTCGCTGCGGCCTGAGGTTGCCCGGCGGACCGTCACGCTCCATTCGGCGACCAAGAGCTTCGGCATTCCCGGCCTTCGCTGCGCGGTGATGCATTTCGGGTCGCGCGCGCTGCTGGAGCGGTTCACGGCGGTGCTGCATCCCAGATTGCTGGGGCAAAGCAGCATCGCCGGCATCGAGGCGACGCTGGCCGCGTGGCGGGACGGGCAGGGGTGGTTCGAGGCCGTGCTGGCCCATCTGCAAGGGATGCGGGATTATGTCTGCGCGGTTCTGCGGGCGGAGATGCCGGAGATCGGGCTTCATCCGCCGCAGGCAACCTATCTGGCTTGGCTGGATTGTTCGGCGATGGGGTTGGACCGGCCGGCCGGGGAGTTCTTTCTCCACCATGCGAAGGTCGCGTTCAGCGCCGGCGAAACCTTCGATCCGCAATCCCCGCAGTTCATCCGGATGAATTTTGCGACGTCGAAGCCCCTCATCGACGAAATTCTCGACCGGATGCGGCAGGCGATGAGGAGCCGCTGACAGGACTAGCTCACAGAAATCAATGGCGACCGCCCGGCTCGTGGGGCATCCCGCAGGGCATCGCGACGATGCGCCAGATGGTGGTTCAGGAAGCATCCTTGTTCCGTTTTGCGGAGAATGGAAAGCCCGATGCGGGAGATCAACCAGCGGCGGCTGCGTTACTTTCATGAAGTTCTGACGCACGGCTCGATCCGTCGGGCCGCCGATGCAATCAACACCGCCCCTTCGGTGATAACGCGCCAGATCCGGCTGCTCGAAGAGGAGCTGGGGGCCGCATTGTTCGAGCGGGGAGCCAGCGGCGCCACGCCGACCGAAGCGGCGCAATATGTCCTCGAATACTGGCGCTTCTGCCGATCCCAGCAGGAGAATCTCGAGGAACGGATTTCCGAGATCAACAACCTGCAACGCGGAAGCCTGCGTCTGGCGATCAGCGAGGGATATATCGACGAGTTGATGGAAAAGGCGCTGCTGCCGTTCAGCAAGGCCTATCCGAACATCCAGTTCACGATGAACACCATGTCGGCGACCGAGGTCGTGTCCGAAGTGGCGGAGGACGTCGCCCATATCGGGATCGCCTTCAACCCGCCCCGCTCGACCAAGACCCGTACGGTTCTGAAGGCGAATGCCCCGGTCCATGTCCTGGTCGGTGCCCGCCATCCGCTGGCGCTGTGCCCCGAGCCCGTCACCCTTTCCCAGGTGTTCGAATATCCGGTGGCGACAATGCCGTCGGCGACGGGTCTCGGCAAGCTGGTCGAAACGCTGGCCTATGTCGAACAATTGCCGCTCAACATCGCCTTTATGACCAACTCCGTCCACAGTCTGGCGCGGTTCGTCCTCAACAACCACGCGGTGACCTTCACCGGGGCGATCAACGCGTCCGCCATGGCGGATGCGGGGGAGGTCGTCGCCCTGCGCATCCAGCATCCGCTTCTGCTGAAATCCAATGCGCAACTGATCGTGAAGGCGGGGCGCAACCCGATCAAGTCGGCGCGGACGCTGATCGACTATATCGGCAGCAGAACCGGGATCTTCGCGCCCGAGTTCCGCACATCGGACGGGCCGAGAGCGCGATCGGAGAAGCCGTCGCCGCTTCCCTGCAAAGGCAATGGAGGCGCCGTGACGCTGTGACCTGGATGGTCAGGCGCGGAACGTTCAGCCCCGGCCGCCGACCGTCCTCAAGGTGTCGCGGACATCCAATTCCGCCGCCAGCAGGATTTCGGCGACCTGATCCCTGACCCAGGCCGATGCCGGATCCTGATCGAGCTGGAGCGACCACACCATCGCGACTGCGGGCAGTCTCAGGGTCAGAGGAGCGGGGCAGTCGGTTAAGCCGAAGTGGGGAGCATAAAGACGGGCCATGCGGGTCGGAATGGTCGTGATCACCGGCGCGCAGGCGACCGTCGCCAGAATGGTCAGGAACTCCGACCCGGCGGCGACGACGTCGAGATCCGCCCCGATCTCGGTCAGGGCATTCTCAAGGCAGCCTTGCAGGCTGTCGGTCCGGGTCACCAGGGCGTGCGGCGCGGACAGATAATCCGCCAAGCTGATCGGTGTGCCGAGCGCAATCTGACGGGCATTGAAGACGCAGCTCAGGGACTGTTCGAACAGGAACCGCGATCTATGGCGCTGGGCCACCGCGTCGAAGCAGCCGACGGCCAGATCGAGCGCCCCGTCGTCCAGCATGCGGTGAGCCTCCTCCTTGCCGGTCGACCGGCAGAGAAGGCGGATCCCGGGTGCGGACTGCCGGATCCGTGCGGTCAATTCGGGAAGCAGCAGAAGCTCCACCTCGCTGGAAAAGCCCAGGCGGACGGTCCGTTCCTCGGTCGCCGGATCGAAGAGGGTGCGGGCATGAAGCGCCGTCTGCATCTGATCGAGAGCGGTGCGGATCGGTCCGGCCAGCATGCGGGCACGGGCTGTCGGCTGCATGACCGTCCCGACCCGAACGAACAGCTCATCCTGGAACAGCATGCGCAGGGTGGAAAGGCTGTGGCTCATCGCCGGCTGGCCGACCCGCAGGCGCGTGGCGGCGCGCGTGACGCTGCGTTCCTGCATCAACGCATCGAACGCGACGAGAAGATTGAGGTCGAACGACCGCAGATCGAAATGATTGATTGAGACCATGATCCGCATCGATTTGTCTGATGGGTAATGTGGCATTAGGTTGGCTGCCAGGCAACCCCCAACAGGAAAATCCCATGCAGTCCGAACCGGCCGTGTATCGCGTCGGCGATGCCGTCATCGTCAAAATTCCCGAACTGCCGCTCGAGGGAGTCGATCCGGCTTACCTCTACCCCGAGTTCGACCCCGCCGTCGGCCCCGAGACCGCCCGTGAGTTCGGTTCCGGATCGGTGGACCAGCAGACGGGCATGCTCCGCCAGAGCATCCATACCTGGCTGGTCCGCACGCCGGACAGGGTCATCCTGGTCGATACGGCGACAGGAAACGACAAGGAACGCCCGGCGATGCCGGTCCTGCACCGGCTCAACGAACCCTTTCTCGACCGCTTGAAGGCGGCGCAGGTCGATCCCGAGGATGTCGATCTGGTGCTGTTCACTCACCTGCACGTCGATCATGTCGGGTGGAACACGCACAAGGTCGGCGATCAATGGATTCCGACCTTCCCCAATGCGCGGTATGTCTTCTCCGCCCGTGGACATGACTATCTCGCGGCGTTGTCTGCCGGCGACGGCTCCGACGCGGCAATCAGGGCGGAAGCCGGGCTGGGCCGCATGGTCAAGACGCCGTTGGCGGGGGTCTATGAGGACAGCGTGCGTCCCGTCGTCGAAGCCGGGCTGGCGCGACAGATCATGGTCGACGAACTGGAGGCGGTGGAGGGCTTTTCCTTCCTGCCGACCCCCGGCCACAGCATCGATCACGCCTGCATCCGCTTCACGTCCCGGGGGGAGCACGCGCTGTTCTGGGGCGACGTGCTGCACCACCCGACGCAGATCGTCAGGCCCGATTGGAATTCGCTCTATTGCGAATTTCCCGAGGCTGCCCGGGCGTCCCGCCGCTGGGCGCTGAACCACGCGGCGGAGACTGGGACCCTGGTCTTCACGAGCCATTTCGCCGAATCCTCCGCCGGCCGCGTCGGGCGCGAGGGCGACCGGTTCACTTGGCAATTCGTCTGAACGGATTTTGCCAAAGCAAGGAGCGAGCATGTTGCAGACAGACCATTCGCCGAACCGCCGGATCCAGTGCGAGCGGGTGATGATCCCGAGCGATACGGACGGCGTGACGCTTCAACTGATCAACAAGCGTCCGGCCGATGCGGTGGAGTATTCCGCCGAACGCACGCTGGTCATGATCCACGGCGCGACCTTTCCGTCGGAAAGCCTGTTCGACGTGCCGGTCGCAGGCGCCTCGTTCATGGATGTTCTGGCCGGCCATGGCTATGACGTCTGGGCCGTGGACGTCCGCGGCTATGGCGGTTCGACGCGCCTGCCCGAGATGTCGCAGCCGCCCGAAGACAATCCGCCGCTGAGCCCGGCCCGGACGGCGGTCCGCGATCTCGCCACGGCGGTCGATTTCGTCCGGCGGAAACGCGGCGTCGAGCGGGTGCACCTGCTCGGCATGTCCTGGGGAGCGACCGCTGTCGGGACGCTGGCCGCCGAAGCCGGCGACCGGTTCGGAAAACTGATCCTGGTCACGCCCCTCTGGCTGTCGGGAACGCCCTTGCGGTTCGATTCCGGGGGGCCGATCGGCGCCTACCGCATCGTCAACCCGCTGGCTTTCGAAGCCGCCTGGCGCGGTGCTGTGCCGGAGCAGGAGAGGGCGGGGCTGATCCCGGAGGGCTGGTTCGACGCCTGGGCCGAGGTCACGCTGGCCACCGACCCTGCTTCGTCCACCGCGGGGACGATCCGTGCGCCCTCCGGTGCCGTGCTGGACGTCCGGCAGCACTGGACCGCCGGCAATCCGCTCTACGACCCGGCGGCGATCGCCAATCCCGTCCTGCTCGTCTGCGCCGAATGGGATGTCGATGTGCGGTTCGACATGGCGCAGGATCTGTTCACCCGGCTTACCGGTGCGCGGTACAAGCGGCTGGTGGAGATCGGTCAGGCGACGCATATGGTGCTGATGGAAAAGAACCGCGGACAGGCGTTCGACGCGGTCATCCGGTTCCTGGACGAACAGGCCGAACCCGCCGCCTGAGCGCAGGCGAGCCGTTCATCAGTCAAGAAGTTTTGAGGGCCGTCTCGCTCCATGGCGAGGGCGGCCCTCGTTGCTGTAAACCGGATGATTAAAAAAATGGATCCGGCCGTCCCGCCGGCCCGCGCTTGACTAACGGGAAATTACTGATAGTCTGATGAGCGACGACTGACATGTCAGAACTCATTCAGTCGTCAATCCAGAAAATCTGCGGGAGGAAACTGATGAGGAACAAGATTCCCTATCGGTGGGTCGTGGCGATCGTGCTGTTCGTCGCCTACAGCATCCAATATCTCGACCGGGTGAAGTCGAGCGTCCTCACCCCGGCGATCGCCCAGGATATCGGTCTGACGACGGCCGACATCGGGACTGGCGCCTTTCTCATGCTGCTGTTCTATGGTCCGGCACAATATATCTCGGGCCTGCTCACCGATCGTTTCGGTGCCAAGAAGATCCTGCTTTTCTCAGTGGTCGCGTGGTCGGTGATGACGGCTTGGATGGGGCTGATCCAGTCCTGCGACGAGTATCTGCTGCGCATGGCGACGTTTGGCTTTCTCGTCGGCACCGAGTATGTGCCCTCCGCCCGCATCCTGATGCGCTGGTTCAACAAGCAGGGGCGCGCACGGGCACAGGCACTGTTGTCCTGGGCCTGGATTCTGACGCCCGCCTGGGCCAGCGTCTTCGCCACCCATCTGGCGCAGGTGTCCGGCGATTGGCGGCTGGTCTTCTACGTCACCGCCGCCTGCGGCGTCCTGCCGCTGGCTCTGATCGGTCTGATGGTTTTCGACCGGCCGGAACAGTATCCCAAGATTACGCCGGACGAACTCGACCACGCCTACCGCGATGAGATCGAGGAGGGGGTGATCAAGAAGGGTGAGTACGGCGACGCCCGGAATACGATCCTTCGCAGCAACACGATCACGTTCGTCCAGTTCTTCCGCAACCCCAGCTATGTCGCGGTGGTCTTCGTCGACATCGTGATGCAGGTGACCCTCTACGGCGCCCTGACCTGGATTCCGCTGTATCTGTCCGACGTGTTCCACTTCAAGCTTCAGACGATGGGGTGGTGGAGTTCCCTCTATTTTCTGGCCGGCGCGGTCGGCAGCTTCACCTCGTCTTATCTGTCGGATCGCGTGTTCCACGGCAACCGCCGCATCATGATCATGACCTGCTTCATCGGTCTGGCGCCCTTCGTCTTCCTGCTGGCGACCCTGCAGAGCGCCGACCCGGTTCTGCTGGCGGTCGCGCTGTGCGGCATGGGGTTTTTCGGGAACATGGCATGGGGCCCCTTTCTGGCCGTGCCGGCGGAAATCTTCACCCCTGAGGTTTATGGCAAGGCGATGGGGTTCGTGAACGGTGCCGGATACTTCGTCGCCGCATTCAGCGCGAAGATCTTCGGTGCCCTGGTGGTGGTGACGGCTGCGGGCAAGGATTACTCGAACGGTTGGTACTTCATCGGGGTCTGCGTCCTGCTCGGCATCGTCGCCGCGAGCTTCATCCGTCCCCGGCTGCAACGGGAAGGAGGGATCCAAGGGCGGCCGGCTCCTGCGCGCGCCTGACGGCGGGTTGTCCATACCGCCTCATATTCTCCTGTACGAGGCGGCACTTGTGGCCGAGCGGTCTCCGCTCGGCCATTTTTCATGGAACCCTGATGTTGAGGAGAATCAACGGTTTCAAGACACCGAACCGGCGTTTTGACGGACTTTAGAAATCGCGCGACAAGGCGCGGCGCGTCAGCCGGTCGAGGAAATCGATGAAGCCTTGTGTCGCTTCGACGGCGCGCTCTTCCGACGATTCCGCGATGGCGGTCAGGATCTTGGCGTGCAGGTCGGCGGCTTCCGTGAAGCTGTCGGTGTCCTCGATGTAGGCGTACCAGAAGCGCCGCGAGAGCGCCAGGACACCCCTTGCGGTTTGCGCCAGCATGCCGTTGTGGGCAGCCGCGGTGCGGATTTCATGGATGGCGCGGTTCGTCGTGAGATAGAGAGAACGGTTTCCGGTCGCCGCCGCCTGCCGGATGACCGCGGCCAGCCGCAGCATTTCCGACCGTTCCGCTTTGGTGGCGCGCCGGATCGCCAGCCGGGACATCAGCAGTTCCAGCGGCAGGCGGACCTCCAGCAGTTCCAGTTGCTTCATGACGTCCACCGGGGTCACCAGCGCGCCGCGGCGCGGGTGAATCTCGATGAAGCCTTCGAGCTTCAGCCGTTGCAGCGCCTCGCGGATCGGCGTGCGTCCGCATCCCAACTCTTCGGCCAGCCGGTTCTCAGAAATCATCGATCCCGGAGGCAGCGCCCGCGTGACGATCATCTCCTCGATCCGCAGATACGCCGTTTCGGCGATCGACGCCGCTTCCTGATCCACCTTGATCTCGTCTCCCATCAGGCTCTCCGTCTCCCGGTTCCGCACGGCAATCCCGCACGACGATTCCACGCTGGTCCACTTTGGCGATCCAGCTTGACAATATTGCGCCCCATCTGATATGTCACATGCATACTAATCGATCATCAATCGGCGTTGCCCCAGGATCATCAGTTTCGATCGCCGGGCCGCCGCGACCTCTCTCCAGCAATACGGACATCCCATGATCGGAATCGAAAAGACGGGGCGCGTCTGCGTCATCACGCTCGACCGGCCGAAGCGGCGCAATGCGCTGGGCGAGGAGGTCATGAAGGGGCTTGCCGCCGCGCTGCGGGCGGCGGAGCAGGACCCCGATGTCGGGGCCGTCGTCCTGACCGGAGCGCCTCCGGCCTTCTGCGCCGGCAGCGACCTGAAGGAACTCGGCGGCCAGTCGATCGCCGCCATGTGCGGGCACGAGGCGGAAACGGCGGCCATCGCCCGGACCATCGCCTATATGTCCAAGCCGGTCGTCGCCGCCGTGGAGGGCTATGCGCTGGGCGGCGGGTTCATTCTGGCGGTGTGCTGCGACATCGTCGTCACCGCCCGAGGAACCCGCTGGCACCTGCCGGAGGTGCAGAACGGCTGGCTGCCGCCCTGGGGGTTGCAGGCCCTGGTCGCCCGCGTCGGCGGAGTCAAGGCGCGTCTGCTCACCTGGGGGGTCGAGCCGATCCTTGGCGACGAGGCGCTGAGGCTGGGCATCGCCGACTACGCGGCCGAGGACGGCGCCGCTCTCGACCGTGCCAAGGCGCTGACGACGGCGTTGGCCGCACTTCCCGCCAATGCGGTGGCGACCACCAAGCGCTTCTTCGAGGCGTTCGCCGCAGCGGACGCGGAGCGCGCCGACATGCAGGCGTCGCGCCTGTTCGCCGAGGATTGCCTCTCTCCCGCCGCCCGCGCCACGTTCGACCGCTTCACGGTGAAGTCATGAGCAAGATCGTCGATGTTGCGGAGGCCGTCGGCGGGATCGCCGACGGCGCCACCGTCGCCTCGGTCGGGGTGATCGGCTGGGTTACGCCCGACAAGGTGCTGAAGGCGCTCGGCGACCGCTTCCGCGCCACCGGATATCCGCGCAACCTGACCTTCTATTTTCCGGTGGGAACCGGTGATGCCCAGGGCATCAGGGGCATGGACCATGTCGCCCAGGAAGGGCTGATGAAGCGGATCATCGCCGGATCCTACATCAATCCGCTCGATCCCAGGACCAACCGGCGCCCGGAGCTGATGCGCCTGATCCGCGAGAACCGCATCGAGGCCTATTCCTGGCCGATCGGCGCATCGATGCATTGGCTGCGCGAGGTCGCGCGCAAGGGGCCCGGCTATCTGACCCAGGTCGGGCTCGGCACCTACATCGATCCGGCGCATGGCGGCGGCCGGTTCACCGCCAGGGCGACCGAGGAACTGGTCAGGAAGGTGGAGTTCGACGGCAAACCCTATCTCTACTATCCCAGCTGGCCGATCGACGTGGCAATCGTTCGGGCGTCGACGGCCGACGAGCACGGCAACCTGTCCTTCGAGGACGAGGCGCTGGTCTCCTCGAACATCGGCCTCGTGCTCGCCGCCAAGGCCAGCGGCGGCCGGGTGATCGCCCAGGTCCGGCGGGTGACGGGGGCGGGGGAACGGCCGGCCTCCATGGTGATGATCCCCGGCATGTTCGTCGATGCGGTGGTGGTCGATCCGGACATGATGATGTCCACCGGCATACCGTTCGACTCCGCCTATTTCAGCGGGCAGCGATCCCCGTTGTCGGCGTTGCCGAAGCCGACCCAGAGCCCGGACAAGGTGATCGCCGCCCGTGCCGCGCGCGAGGTCGCCAAGCGCCAGCTGTCGATCTTCGGCTTCGGCGCCGCCGCCGATATTCCGCTGGTGATGGCGGAGCAGGGGCTGTTCGACGACGGCGCCCTCGCCGACTACTGGTTCACGACGGAGCACGGCTCCTACGGCGGCGTCGTCATGTCCGGCTGGCAGTTTTCCGCCAACATCAACCCGGATGCCATTCTCGACGGACTCTACCAGTTCGACGCGATCGACGGCGGCCTCTGCGAGTTCGCCGCCCTGGCCTTCGCGCAATTCGACAGCCACGGTTCGGTCAATGTCAGCCGGTTCGGCGCAGCCAACCCTGGCGCCGGCGGGTTCATCGACATCGCTCAGAATGCCAAGCGTCTGGTCTTCACCGGCACCTTCACCACCGGCGGCCTTGATATCGCGATTGCCGACGGCCGTCTCGACATCCGGCAGGACGGCAAGATTTCGAAGTTCGTCCGCGATGCCGAAAGCGTGACCTATCGGGTGCTCGACGGCGTTCGTTACAGGGACCAGTCGGCACTCCTGGTAACCGAGCGCGCGGTCTTCCAGGTGACGTCCGACGGGCTGGTGCTCAGCGAGATTGCGCCGGGCGTCGATGTCCGCCGGCATGTGCTGGAGCGGATGGAGTATCAGCCCATCCAGATTCTCGACCCGCTGCCGGTCATGGACGCGGCCCTGTTTCGCTGAGCAAAAGCGACGGCGGCGACCGGACGTCACCGTAACCGGCGGCCATAGCGGCCGCCGGATGCGGCTTGCCGAGCGTCGGCTCCGCTGGTTTGCCCGTCTTTTTCAAAAAGCCAAAAGAATGGGGGTAGGAAACGATGCAGAGAAAGGCACTCTCTTGTCTGGCGGCGACCATATGCATGGTCTCCGCCGTGGCCCGGGCCGAGGTTGCCGGGGTGCGGATCGGTGTCCTCAACGACCAGTCCGGCATCTATGCCGACATGGGCGGAAAGGGTAGCATCGAAGCGGCCCGGTTGGCGGTCGAGGATTTCACCGCCGCGGGCGCGGGCGCAAACAAGGGTATGAAGATCGAGATCATCAGCGCCGACCATCAGAACAAGGCGGATATCGGCTCGGCAATCGCCCGCGAATGGTACGATCAGAAGGGCGTCGATCTCATTGTCGATATTCCCAATTCCAGCGTCGCCTTGGCGGTCCAGGCGGTGGCCCAGGACAAGGGTAAGCTCGCCATCTTTTCCGGGGCCTCCTCTTCCGACCTGACCAATGCCAAATGCTCTCCGAACAGCTTTGCCTGGACCTACGACACCTATGGCCTCGCCAAAGGAACGGCGGGCGCCCTGACCAAGGGGGAGGAGGACAGCTGGTTCTTCGTGACCGCCGACTATGCCTTCGGTCATGCGCTGGAACGGGACGCCGCGGCGGTCGTTACGGCCGGAAAAGGGAAGGTGATCGGCTCGGTCCGCGCCCCGCTTGACACTCCCGACTATTCCTCGTTTCTGCTGAAGGCCCAGGGGTCCGGCGCCAAATACATCGGACTGGCCAATGCCGGCGGCGACACCATCATCTCGATCAAGCAGGCCGGAGAGTTCGGCCTGACCGACGGGGGGCAGACGCTGGCCGGGCTTGTCGTCTACCTGACCGACGTGCATGCGCTGGGGCTGAGCACGGCACGCGGCCTGTTGCTGACGGCATCCTTCTACTGGGATCTCAACGACGAGACCCGCGCATGGTCGAAGCGGTTCCATGAGCGGACCAACAGGATGCCGACGATGGTGCAGGCCGGCGTCTACAGCGGGGTCATGCACTATTTGAAAGCAGTGTCGGTGGTCGGCACCACCGATGCTATGACGGTTGCCGAACAGATGCGCAAGACCCCGGTCAAGGACATGATGACCGACAACGCCGTGCTGCGGGAGGACGGCAAGCTGGCGCGCGACATGTACCTGTTCCAGGTCAAATCGCCCGCCGAATCCAAAGCGCCATGGGACTATTACAAGCTGGTCCGCCGGATCCCCGCCGGCGAAGTCGTCCGTCCGCTCTCCGAAAGCCAATGCCCCCTGGTCAGGAAATGAGCGGGAAGGAGCGGAAGCCGCAGCGCCTCCGCTCCCTCTTCCATCAGAAGGCGCTGCCGTTGCGGGCCATCAGTTCGCGGACCCGGGCGCCGGGAATATCGCGGAACCGCAGATCTTCATCGAGGGACAGCACCGTAGCGACCGCCGCGGCGTGGCCATATTCGAAGCATTGGGCGGTGACCCGCGCCGAGGCCAGCGCCTCGTGCTCGGCGCTCAGGCAGCGGCCGGCCACGATGATGTTCTCGCCCGCTTCCGGAACCAGGGCCAGATAGGGAACCTCGTACCAGTCGTCGAGCAGCCAGTGCAGCTTAGGCTTGTCGCCCGCATGCAGCTCGATCGGCCAGGGCACGCGGCAGATGCCGTCCGCCCGCTTGCGGCATTCGACCACGTCGCTGTTGCGCAAGGTCTCGGCCCCGACGATGGAGCGGGTTTGCCGGATTCCGGCCTCGGCCCCAGTATCGACGACATAGCTGTTCTCGCAGCCCGGCACCGTGTCGCGCAGGAAGCGGGCATATTCGCGGACCTGAAGGCGCCCGCTCATCTCGGCTTCGGTGAAGTCGGCCGGATCGATGACGTTGAGCATGCGCTCATCACGGCCGCTCAGCCGTGTCGCGTTGACCATCAGCTCGTTCGGCCGGGTGGTCGGGAAAATCCAGATCTTGTTGCGTGGAAGTTGGTAGGCGCCGCCGTCATTCGCCTGCCGGATGGCTTCGGTCAGTTTCGGCGGGCAGATGGTGTCCTCTCCGTAATAGGCGACGTAGCGATCCATATCGACGTTGCCGAGACGGAAGAACATCGTCGGATTCTGGATTTTGCCATTGTCGCCGAAGAGATAGCGGTGGCCGGCACGGGCGACGACCGCCGCGTCGCCCGAGGCGTCGACGACGCGCCGGGCGCGCACGGTGGACCGTCCGGCCTTGGACTCGATGACGACGCCGGCATAGCGGTCGCCATCCATGAGAACGCCGGTCACCGCGGTGTGGAACAGCACGCGGACCCCGGCCGCGGCAAGAAAGGCATCCGCCGTTTCCCGCCACATCAGCGGGTCGTGGGTCACGGTCCAGGTCTTGCCGTAGATTTGCGGCGCGGTCAGGCCGCCCCGCTCGGAAATCGCCCGGCGGAACCGTTCGGTGAAGCCGAAGACGACCTGTTCGGGGCCGGCATTGCGGTCGGTGGCGAGATACATGCCGCAGATCGTGCCCGACATGCCGGCGACCGCCGCACCGCCGCAGAAGCCGTACCGTTCCAGAAGCATCACCGACTTGCCGGCCTCCGCCGCGACCGTCGCGGCGGCGACCCCGGCGGCACCGCCGCCCACCACCAGCACGTCGACATCGGCCAGGACGGGGAGGCCGGGGGCTTCCTCCAGACGGCACACCGTCGTCCAGCCGGGAAACAGGTCCGCCTGAAACATCGTACCCACCTTTTGATATGTCAGTTGTCGATCAACGGTAGCGGCGGTCGCCGGCTTTGTCGACTGCTTTCTGACCGCCGCCCTTGTCGGCGGCTCCTCAGCCGATCGTCCGCTCCAGCACGTCGAGCCAGTTCGACCAGCCGATCTTGTTGAGCAGCGTCTCACCGTAGCCGCGCCGGCGCAGTTCCTCGTAGAACAGCGGCATGCCCGCCGCCGTGCCGATGTCCCGCGGGACGACGCAGCCGTCGAAGTCCGACCCGATCGCCACCCGGTCTTCGCCCAGCCGTTCCAGCAGCCCCTCCAAGTGCCGCACAACCACCTCCATGCCGGTATCCGGGTTCATGTTGCCGTCGGCGCGCAGGAAGGAGGTGGCGAAACACAATCCCACCACGCCGCCGGATTCGCGGATGGCGTCGAGTTGCCGGTCGGTCAGATTGCGGGATGACGGGCAGAGCGCGTGGGCGTTCGAATGGGTGGCGACCAGCGGTGCCTTCGACAGGCGCGCCACGTCCCAGAATCCCTGTTCGGTGATGTGCGAAAGATCGATCATGATCTTCATTTCATTGCAGGCTCGGACCAGTTTCTCGCCCGCCGCCGTCAATCCCCCGCCGCAGTCGGGGCTGCTGGGGAAGCGCGCCGGCACCCCATGGCCGAAGATCGTGTCGCGGCTCCAGACCGGACCCAGCGAGCGGAGCCCGGCGGCATGCAGGACGTCCAGCATGTGCAGGTCGGCGTCGATGGCGTCGGCGCCTTCGAGATGGACCAGCATGGCGATGCTGCCGCGCGCCATCGCCGACCGGATCGCACCGGTATCGCGGCAGATGGTGACGGCCCCCTGCGAGGCCCGCTCCACCCGGAGGAGCAGGGACAGCATGGTCACGATGGGATCGCGCGCCGCTTCCAGTTCGAGCATCGGCGGCAACGGGATGTCATAGCGCTCGCCGGCCATGCTGGAGTAGTTGTTGCGGGACGAGGAGGGCGAGAACAAGGCGAAGAAGCCACCCGCGAAGTTGCCGGCGCGGGCCTTGGGCAGATCGATGTGCGCCTCGTCCTGTCCCCCAAGAAATGCCGTGGCTGGATCGGCCGTCGCGGTGCGGTAAAGACGAAGGGCGACGTCGTTATGGCCGTCAAAGGTGGGAATCGACGCTGGGCTCATGGGATGGGTTCTTCCTGATGTCCGGCAGTTATTTCTGCCCATCAGGATCTTGGCGGGGTTTTTCCGGCTGGCGAAGTCTATTCTGCGACGTCTTCCGTTGCACTCTGGGCAACTCCGGACGGTTCGAGCGAGCTCAGGAACTCCGTCGAGAAGATGCGGGTTAGGGAGCGGATGTGCTGGATCAGCATCTGCGTTGCCCTGGTCGGGGGCCGGCCGACCTTGACGATCAGATGCGCCGCCGATTTCAGCAGCAGCGGATGGTCGACCCGCCGGGCGACGACACCGCCGCCCTCCGCGGCGGCCAGCGCGTTGTGGGCCCCGAGAAAGGTCACCGCCCGGTTGTTCCGCACGAAGCGCGCCAGGCAGTGGACCGAATTGGTCGAGAAGGCGACGGTGAGCGGGACCTGTTCGACATAGGCCAGGGTTTCCATGATCTTGCCGATGCCGAAGGTCGACGGCATCATCGCCACCGGATATTCCAGGGCCTGCTGGATCGTGATCGGTCCCGGCATGGCGGAAAGCGGGTGATCGGCGCCGACCAGCATGTAGAGCGGAAGCACCGATTTCATCACCGTGCGGATTTTCGCCGATCGCGGCGGATTGAAGGTGATGCCGATGTGGGCGATGTCCTCCGTCACTTCGGCGACCACGTCGTTCGCCGTCATGGTGTTCATCGTCAGCTGGATGTTCGGATAGGCCCTGCTGAACGGCAGCAGCGCATGGTCCATCAGATCGTCGATGAAGCCCTCGCCGATCGCCAGACGCAGGCTACCCCTTTGCAGATTGTTGAGCTCGGCGATGCGTTCCTCCAGATCCTCCTGCTGCGACCGGCAGGTCCGCCAATAGTCGAGGACATGGTGCGCCGCTTCCGTCGGGGTGACGCCGGAAGCCCCACGCTCGAACAGCGGGGTGCCCAGCTCCTCTTCCAGCAGGCGGATCTGGCGGGCGATGACCGATGGCGCCGTATTGATCACGTTGGCCGCCCCGCGGATCGATCCGTGAGTCAGCACTTCGAAGAAATAGCGCAACCGTCGCTGATTGATTTCCCGCATCGAGCACCCCTGCGGCTTTGCCTCTTAGCCTTGACCGGCGTGGCCGGCTGAATCCGATACCGGGAGCACGCTAACAGTGTTCCCATTTGGGCAACGCCGGAGAACTCCAGCTGCTCTTCCCGCGCCTCGTAATCGCGCACTAGATTTCCCAGGAAGAACATCTTGTCGACCGACCTTGCAATTCCTGACAGAACTGGTGAGACCATGCGCGTACTGGTCGCGGGCTTTGAGCACGAGACGAATACATTCGCTCCTACCAGGGCAGGCTATCAAAACTTCGTGAATGGAGAAGGCTATCCGGCCATGGCGTGCGGCAGCGAGATGCTGCGGCTGCGCGACGTCAATCTGGCGACCGGCGGATTCATCCAGGCTGCGGAACAGCGCGGGTTCGAGATCGTCCCGGTGATCTGGGCAGGGGCGAGCGCCTCCGCGCACGTCACGACCGACGCCTACGAGCGGATTGCCGGCGAGATCGTCGCGGCGGCGAAGGCTCACGCATTCGATGCCATCTACCTCAACCTTCATGGGGCGATGGTAACCGAACTGCATGACGATGGCGAAGGCGAACTGCTGCGCCGGCTGCGCGCGGTCGTCGGGCCGGAAATGCCGATCTTCTGCTCGGTCGATCTCCATGCCAACATGACCGAAGCGATGCTGACGCTGGCGACCGGGATCGTCGGCTACCAGACCTATCCGCACGTCGACATGGCGGAGACCGGACGCCGCGCCGTGGTCTTGCACGACGCCTGCCGGGATGCCGGCGGGCGTCTGTATCGTGCCGCCCGTCGTCTGCCGTTCCTCATCCCGCTCAACGCACAATGCACGCTGGTCGATCCGGCGCGGTCGACCTACGCCCTGTTGCGGGAGAAGCAGGTGGGGGACGTGGTGTCGCTGTCCTTCGCACCGGGCTTTCCTGCGTCCGATTTTTCCGAATGCGGCCCGGTCGTCTGGGGCTATGGCCGGACGCAGGACGCCGTCGAGGCCGCGGTGGAGGCGGTCTACCGTCACATCCTGGAGACGGAGCCGCAATGGGCGGTGACGTTCCTCGATCCGGAAAGCGCGGTGAAGGAGGCGATGCGCCTGTCGGCCGGTGCGACCCGGCCGGTGGTCATCTCCGACACCCAGGACAACCCAGGTGCTGGGGCCGATGCCGACACCACCGGCATGCTGCGCGCCCTCGTCGCCTGTCGGGCGGAGGGAGCGGCCCTCGGCGTCTTCTACGATCCGGCCGCGGTCGCCGCCGCGGTTGAGGCGGGGGCCGGCGGAACGGTGACCCTGGCGCTTGGCGGGCGCTCCGGCACCGCGGGGGACGAGCCGTTCGTCGGAACCTTCGAGGTGGAAACGGTCGGCGACGGCCGTTGCGTGTTCGAGGGGCCGATGCTGCGGGGAACCGAACTCGACCTCCAGGGGGCCGCCTGCCTGCGCATCGACGGCGTGCGGGTCGTGGTCAGCGCGACCAAGGCGCAGATGTTCGACCGCAACCTCTACCGCATGGTCGGCATCCAGCCGGAAGCGATGAAGATCCTGGTGAACAAGAGTTCCGTGCATTTCCGCGCCGATTTCGGACCGATCAGCGAGGCAATCCTGATCGCCAAGGCGCCGGGACCGATGAAGGCCGATCCCAGGGACTTGCCCTGGACGAAGCTGCCGCAGGCGATGCGCCTTATCCCGGCGGCTTGAGAACTGACCACGGGTTCCATCCTGTGCGCCGCTGGCGCGATGAAAGGTTCAGCATGACGACCGACACGATCATTCATACCCTTGAGGTCGAGGACCTCACGCCGGCGGCCTTCGCGCCGTTCGGAGAGGTGCTTGCCGTGCGCGAGCGGCCGACCTTCGATCTGCCGACCAAGACGCTGCATCGCTTCGATTGGTCCACCGATTCCGAAACCATCGTCCAGATCATCGCGTTCAAGCCGCTGCCCTTCATAGTCGGTGCCGTCGAACGGCACTGGCACGTCACGGAATCGCGCATGCATATCGGCGGTTCTCCGGCCGTCGTGGTCGTGGCGCCACCCAGCGACGCTCCGCCGACGCTCTCCGATCTCCGGGCGTTCAGGATCGACCGTCAGGGCTTCATGTTCAAGACGGGGACTTGGCACAGCCTGAACGCCTATCCGGAAGGCTCGGCGCCATCGGAATTCCTGTTCCTGTCGGATCGGGCGACCCAGAGCGAGCTGTTCGACAACCCGACGCCCAACCCGGTCCGCAGCAGCATCCACCGGTTCGAGACGGGAATCGCGATCCGGCCGCCTGCCTGAGCTGCCGGTGCTGCCACGACAAGCGGAGCTTTCACTTCGGGAGGCGGGAGTCATGGGAATCTCACGGCGTGCATTTCTGGCAGGATCGGCAACGGTGGCAGGGGCGGTGGCAGGCGCGGCGACGATTGCCGCTCCGGCGATCGCGCAAGCGCGGAAGGCTGTCCTGCGCTACATCCCTCCCTCCAATCTGGCGGGCATCGATCCGGTGCTGACAAGCGGTGCGCCCGTCCGCAATCACGGCTACCAGATTTACGACACGCTGTTCGGGATGAATACGCGGTTCGAGGTCAAGCCGCAGATGGCCGAGGGGGCGGAACAGTCTGCCGACGGGCTGACCTGGACGATCCGGCTGCGTGACGGATTGAAGTTCCATGACGGCGAAAAGGTCCTGGCGCGCGATTGCGTCGCCAGCCTGAAGCGCTGGGGCGCCCGCGACCCGCTGGGCCAGACCATCTTCGGATTGACCGACGAGCTGC
>NZ_LGQU01000059.1:0-19075 GCF_003115935.1 Azospirillum sp. TSH20 | reverse complement strand
CGCAAAGCGGCGGGAAGGGTGAGGGGCAATCCAAACATGGATTTCTGATCCTTGCTTCACCCCTCACCCTCCCCACGCCTGACGGCGCGGGTCCCCTCCCTCTCCCGGGGCGGGAGAGGGCTTCGCGCCGCCACTAAATAAATCACTTTGATTTTGTTATGATCGGTTGTTATACGGATTGTCGGTGACATCCGAGGCAGGAGGCGGCGGGAGCATGCGGGGCGGCGATACCACCGGGCTGCGCGCCTACAACGAGCGGCTGGTCATGCATGCGCTGCTGCAGGCCGGCATGCTGTCAAAGGCGGAAATCGCGCGGGAGACCGGGCTGAGCGGGCAGGCGGCGTCGGTGATCGTCAACCGGCTGCTGGAGGACGGGCTGCTGGTCAAGCTGGACAAGGTGCGCGGGCAGGTCGGCCAGCCCTCCACCCCGATCGCGCCGAACCCGGAGGGGGCCTATTCGCTGGGGGTGAAGATCGGCCGGCGCAGCGTCGAGGCGATCCTGATCAACATGCTGGGCGAGGAGATGGGGGCGAGCCGGGTGCGCTACGACGCGCCGCTGCCGGAGCCGACGATCTCCACCGCCATCGCGCAGGCGGTCGGGCTGCTGGGGCATCTGTCGCCGGCGGCGCGGTCGCGGGTGGTCGGGCTGGGCGTCGCCATGCCGGACGAGATCCATGCGTGGTCGGCGGAGTTGGGCTTGGCGCCGGGCGCGCTGGACGGCTGGCGCGATGCCGACATCGGCGGCGCCTTCGCGCGGGAAACCGGGTTGTTGGTTACGCGCTACAACGACGCCGCGGCGGCCTGCGCGGCGGAGATGATCGCCGGCCATGCCATCACCAGCCGCAGCGCGCTCTACATCTATCTCGGCACCTTCATCGGCGGCGGGGTGGTGATCGACGGGCGGCTGTATCGCGGCGAGCAGGGCAATGCCGGGGCCATCGGATCCATGCCGACTGGGCCGACCGGGCCGACCAACCCGGCCGGGCCGGGCGCGTCGCCGGGGCAACTGATTCACGCCGCCTCGATCTTCCTGTTGGAGCGGGAACTGGCCGCCGCCGGGATCGATCCGTCGGCGGCGCTGTCCGCCGCCCTGGCCGACGGCAGCGGCGAGCGGGCGGACGCCATCTTCGACGCCTGGGCCGAAACCGCCTGCGCCGAGCTGTCGCGCGCCGTCGTGTCGGCCCTCAGCGTCATCGATTTTCAGGAGGTGGTGGTCGACGGCTTCCTGCCGCCGTCCTGGCGTGACCGCTTCACCCAACGGCTGGCGGCGGCGGTGGAAGGCTTCAACCGGTCGGGGCTGAAGGCCGCGCCGGTGCTGGCAGGCTCCATCGGTCCGATGGCCCGCGTGCTGGGGGCGGCGATGCTGCCGCTGAAGGCGCGCTTCTCCCCCGATACCGATCTGCTGGTCCGGTCGGGCATGGCGCGGGATCTGGCCTGACGGCTCAGATCACGATGCCGGCGAGCGCGGGGCTCTGGTCGAGGGCATCGGCGAGGGTTTCCAGCATGCGGCGGCAATCGGCGCGGGTCACCGGAGCGCCGAGGCAGATGCGCAGGGCCTCCGGCGCCGGGCCGGCGGTGAGGAAGACATCGCTGACGGCGGCGGCGATGCCGGCATTCCGCAGATGGGCGGCGAACTCCCCGCGCGTCCAGGTCGGCGGCAGGGTCAGCCACAGGTGGAAGCCGTCTGGGTGGGCAGTGACCGATTCGGCTGGAAGCAGGTCGCGGGCGATCCGCTGGCGCGCGGTGGCCTCGGTGCGGATGGCGGTCAGCAGGGCGCCGGCGGTGCCGTCGGTGATCCATTGGGTGGCGACGGCGGCGGGGATCGGCGGCGTGCCGAGGATGGTGGCGCGCTGGGTGGCGGCCAGCCTTGACGCCTGACGGGCGTCGGGGGCGGCGACATAGGTGACGCGCAGGCCGGGGGCCACGCATTTGGCGAGACCGACGACGTGGAAGGTCACGTCGGGCGCCAGCGCGGCGATGGGTGGCGGGGCGTCCTGCGGCAGCACGCCGTAGATGTCGTCCTCGATGATCGGGATGTTGTGCGTGCGGGCAATGTCGGCGATGGCGGCGCGCCGCTCCGCCGGCAGGGTCGCCGTCGTCGGGTTGTGCAGGGTGGGGGTGCAATAGAGCGCCTTTGGAGCATGGGCCTCCACCGCGGCGCGCAGAGCGTCGGGGTCGAGCCCGTCGCCGTCCATCGCCACCCCGACCACCCGCAGCCCAAGCTGCCGCGCGATCGCCTTGAAGCCGGGATAGGTCAGCGCCTCCGTACAGACGGTGTCGCCGGGGCGGGTGAGCATGCAGAGCAGGGCCAGCAAGGCGCTCTGCGTGCCGGGACAGACGACGATCCGGCCGCTATCCTCAAGGTCGGGCAGACGTCTGCCGAGCCAATGCGCGCCGGCGGCACGGTCGTCTTCCCCGGCGCGGAAACCGGCGTCGGCCTCAGGATAGCGCAGCAGCGCTTGCGGATCGAGGTGCAGCATCGCCTGGGCCAGCCCCTGCCGCACGCGGTCCAGCAACTCCGGCGAGTCGGGCAGCGGCGGCTGGTTCATGGTCATGTCGATGACCGCGGCCGGGGCGAAAGCCGGGCGCTGGGACGGGACAGGTGCGGCGCTTTCCGATGGCGCATTCGGTGCGCGGACGAAGGTGCCCTGGCCGACACGGGCGTCGAGCAGGCCGCGGCGGCGGGCCTCGGTGTAGGCGCGGCTGACGGTGGTCAGATCGACCCCCAACCGGTCGGCCAGCACCCGCTGTGGCGGCAGCCTCTGTCCCGCCGCGAGACGCCCGTCGGCGATGTCGCCGGCAAGGGCGTCGGCGATGGCGAGATAGACCGGCCGCGCGCGGTTGGTCAGGTCGGGTTGCCAGATGCCGGTGTCCGACGTTTCGGCTTGTCCTGCGTTATCGGATTGCATGGATTTCCTGGCCGTTCCCTTGCCTGCATGCTGCGGCAGTGTCGATAGCATATGCGCGTTTCAGTGCGGGTGCCGCAAGCAATCACGCATCGACGATAAATGCCCTCTCCCGCCCCGGGAGAGGGAGGGACCCGCCGAAGGCGGGAGAGTGAGGGGTAGGGCAAGGATCCAGAAGCGCATAGCTCCTTGAATCACCCCTCACCCTTCCCATGCTCCGCATGGGCCCCTTCCCTCTCCCGGGGCGGGAGAGGGAAAGCTCCTGTGGGCGATTCGGTCACGGCGCCAGGAAGACGCTGTCGTGCCGGACCGGTTGGCCGTCGCCGGTGTCGGGGGTCAGGGTGACGGTCACCGGGGTGGAGGAGCCGGTCAAGGCCGCATGGGGCACGCGGACCTGGATGCGGTAGGTCTCCACCGCGTTGGCGCGGGCGGACAGCGACAGCGCGCCGGCCTCGGTGCCGTCGCCGGACAAGCTGAGGCTCGCCTGCGGCAGGCCGGCGAGGGTGAGGCGGTAATGGCGCTCCACCAGCGACATGTTGGCGATCTTGATGGTGTAGGCGTTCTGGATGCGGCCGTCGTTGAGCGTCACGAACAGCGGCGCCCGGTCGCGCAGAACGGAGATGTCGTTGCTGGACCTCAACGCCAGCGCGATCGCCATCGCCCCGCCGACCACGACCAGCATCAGGCCATAGACGATGGTGCGCGGCCGGATCAGGCGGTAGCGGGGCGGCGGAACGGCGGTGGCCTTCGCCGCCTGGGACGTCAGCGTGTCGAAACGGATCAGGTCACCGGGCCGGCCGATGCGCGCCATCACGTCGTTGCAGGCGTCGACGCACAGGCCGCAGCCGATGCATTCCATCTGGATGCCGTCGCGGATGTCGATGCCGGTCGGGCAGACCTGGACGCATTGCCCGCAGTCGATACAGTCGCCATAGCCCTGGTGGGTGCGGGTGTCCCAGCCCTCGCTCTTGCGCAGCGGCGCGCGTCCTTCGCCGCGCCAGTCCTGATAGGTGACGACCAGGCTCTCCTCGTCCAGCATGGCGGCCTGGATGCGCGGCCAGGGGCAGACGTAGAAGCACATCTGTTCGCGCATGAAGCCGGCCATCGCATAGGTGCAGGCGGCGATGAACAGGACGGAGCCGGCGGCAAGCGCCGAGGCGTCGAAGCGCAGCAAATCGACCGCCAGCGTCGGCGCGTCGGTCAGATAGGCGATGCCGAGGAAGCCGGTGACCAGCGAGACCGCCAGCCACGCCGTGTGCTTGACCGTCTTCTTCGCCAGCCAGCCGGCGGTCCAGGGGTGCCGGTCGAGGCGGATGCGGTCGCCGCGGTCGCCCTCCACCCGCCGCTCCACCCAGACGAACAGGTCGGTCCACACCGTCTGCGGACAGGTGAAGCCGCACCAGACCCGGCCGCCGAGCGCGGTCGCCAGGAACAGGCCGATGGCGGCGAGGATCATCACGCCGGTGATGTAGTAGACATGCTGCGGCCACAGTTGCAGGGCGAAGATGTAGAAGCGCTGGCTGCCCAGGTCGAACAGGACCGCCTGATCGGGCAGGCCCGGCCCGCGCTCCCAGCGCAGCCAGGGGATGACGGCGAACAGCGCCAACAGGACCGCGCCCAACAGCGTCTTCACGCGCCGGTATCGCCCGCGCACCGCCTTGGGGTGGATCTTGCGGTGGGGGGCATAGGCTGGACCTGGGGCCGGGGCCTGCTCCGGGGGGACGGTCGCATGGTCCGGGCGGCGGGTGATGATGGGCGCATCGCTGGGCATGGATCACCTGGCACGAAGAAACCGTCCGGCCGCCCGCCCGCGCCTGTCAGGCGCATGGAGCGGCGGCCCTCCGGCGATGCGGCTTGTATGGATCAATCGTACGGATTGCTCAAGAGCATTGTAGGGATATTTGTGCTGGTAACTCCGTCGTGCGTCGGTTTGACGCATCATATCGCGGGCTTTGATATCCCGATTTCTCCATACAATCGACTGGTTGGGCGTTGATCTTATGGACTGTATGGATTTGCTGCGTGGTCAGCCGCCATTGCCGCGCTGGATTTGCGGTGCACTTTGTCTGCGACTGGAGACGACCACGCGACAGGACAGATGAGCGGAAAATCGAAGGACAGATTGGGCAGGGCGAGGGACAACCCCTGCATCGGCCTCTGCCGGTTCGGTGGCGACGGTGCCTGCCTGGGCTGCCACCGCACCAAGGCGGAGGTGAAGGGGTGGAAGCGGCTGAGCGACGCGGCCAAGGCGGCGATCAACGACAGGATCGCCCAAGGGGGCAGAGAAGCGGGCCGGCAAGCTGTCCAGGCCGACCCCGCCGAGGGAAAGGCGCCGCGCAAGCGCCTGCGCAAGCTCGACCGGAAGATCGGCAAGCTGGAATCGAAGCTCGCCGCCTTGCGGGCCGAGCGCGATCGCGTGGCGGGTGCCGGCCCGGCCGGATAGGCAGCGTCGGTGGGGTCGCGTCAGGTTTCCGAAAGGAAGGCCCGGATCGCTTCGACCACCTCGTCCTCGCATTCGCGGTGGGGGACGTGGCCGGTGTCGGGCAGGAGGCGGACGGTGCCGCGTCCGGCGGCGATGCGGGCCGGGTGCTCGGCCGACCCGTATTCGTCGCGGTCGCCATGCAGGGCCAGCACCGGGCAGCGGACCTGCGACAGCGGCGTGTCCAGGGTCCAGTCGGCGAAGGCGGGGGACAGCCAGCTTTCGGTCCAGGCATCGACCGCCCAGCGCGCCTTGTCGCCCTGGTATCTCGCCAGCCGGGCGAGCTGCGCCGGATCCTGGAAGCCCTGCTTCGCCACGCGGATGCCGTCGAGCGTCCGTTCCTCGACGAAGGCCTGGGCGGCGATGGTCACCAGCGCCCGGCAGCGGGTGGGGAAGTGCGCCGCGGTCTCCACCGCCATGCCGCCGCCGACGCTGTGGCCGCAGGCGACGAAATCGCCGATGCCGAGATGGTCGAGCAGAAGGGGGATGGTATCCCGCGCCTCCGCTGCGACGAAATCGCGGGCGAGGACGCCGGGATGGGGATCGGAACGCCCGAATCCCAGCCGGTCATAGGCGACGACCCGCCGCGCCGTCGCTGCGGCAAGGCTGGCGGGAAAGCTGCGCCACAGATCGACGCAGCCGAGCGAATCGTGGAGCAGCAGGATCGGCGGGAGCGTGCCGGCGGTCTCCGTGTCCGGGGTCCAATCCTTCACATAGAGGCGGCCGGAGTCGGTGGGGATGAGGCGGTCCTGATCGCTGACGGCGGTGGTCATGTCGTCCGGTGGCTGGTGCAGTCGAGGTCGGACGGCAGGATAGCATGAATTGCTGCGCCTCACGCCCGTGCGTGCGAATTGGGGTCTTGCTTGAAGCTCCCTCTCCCGCCCCGGGAGAGGGAAGGGGCCCGCGAAGCGGGAAGGGTGAGGGGTGATCCAAGGAGCGATGCGGTTCGGGATGCTTGGATCGCCCCTCACCCTCCCCACGCCTATGGCGCGGGTCCCCTCCCTCTCCCGGGGCGGGAGAGGGCATTCAATACGCCCCTCACGCCCGTGCGCGCAGATAGGGGGTCATGCGCCATTCGGCATGGCGGATCAGGCGGGTGGCGATGAAGTTGATCAGCAAATAGAGGATGCCGGCGACGATGAAGATCTCGAAGACCGCGAAGGTCTGGGCGATCATCCGCCGCGCGACGCCGGTGATCTCCATCATCGTGATGGTACTGGCGAGCGAACTGGCCTTGACCATCAGGATCACCTCGTTGCCATAGGCCGGCAGCATCTGGCGGATCGCCACCGGCAGGACGATGCGGCGGAACACCCGCAGCCGCGACATGCCGCAGGCCCGTGCCGCCTCCACCTGTCCCTGCGGCACGGTTTCGATGGCGCCGCGCAGGATCTCGGACGTGTAGGCGCCGGTGTTGAGCGCCAACGCCAGGATGGCGCACCACATCGGCTGGCTGAGGAGGGGCCAGAGGAAGCTGTCGCGCACGACATCGATCTGGCTGAGGCCGTAGTAGATCAGGAAGATCTGCACAAGCAGCGGCGTGCCGCGAAAGACGAAGGTGTAGGCGGAGGTCAGCGCCACCGCGATGCGGTTGCCGGACAGGCGCAGAAGCGCTGTGGCGAAGGCCAGCACCGCGCCGAAGGCGAGCGCCAGCGCCACCAGCTCCAGGGTAAGGGGCAGGGCCGCGAGCAGGCGCGGCAGGCTGTCCCACATCAGAGTCCAGTTCATCGTCAGGCCCTCCGCACGCCGCGGCTGGCGTAGCGCTCGGCCCGCTGGAACGCCGTCGTCGAGACGGTGGTGAGCGCGAGGTACAGCAGGGCGGCGACGCTGTAGAACAGGAAGGATTGCCGGGTGGAGCCGGCGGCGATGTGCGCGACGCGCATGATCTCGGCCAGCGCGGTGACGGAGATGAGCGCGGTGTCCTTCAGCGTCAGCTGCCAGACATTGCCCAGGCCGGGCAGGGCGAAGCGCAGGGTCTGCGGCACCAGAACCCGGCGCAGGATGCGCCAGCGCCCCATGCCGCAGGCGCGCGCCGCCTCGATCTGGCCGTAGGGCACCGCTTTGACGGCGCCGCGGATCACCTCGGTCGAATAGGCGCCGGAGATCAGCCCGACGGCGGCGACACCGATGGAGAAGGCGTTCAGTTCGACATAGCCGCTGTAGCCGAACACGCCGGCCACCGCCATGATCATGCCGGACCCGCCGAAGAACAGCAGGTAGATCACCAGCAGTTCCGGCACGCCGCGCACGGCGGTGGTGTAAAGCTCCGCCAGCCCCTTCAGCAGGATGCTGTCGCTGAGCTTGGCGGCGGCGCCGGCGGCCCCGAAGGCGAGGCCGAGCAGGAAGGAGGACAGCGCCACCGCGACGGTCATCGCCGTCCCGGACAGCAGCTGTGGCCCCCAGCCGTGCAGGCCCTGGGTTATGAAGTCCAGCATCGGCGTTCCCTCTGTCGATTGTTCCGAAGGACGCGGGTGCGCGTCAGGCGGCGAGATGGCGGGACAGGAACTGCCGCACGCGGTCGGAGTCGGGGTTGGTCAGCACGGTGTCCGGCGCCCCTTCCTCCTCGATGCGGCCCTGGTGGAGGAAGACGACCTTGGAGGAGACCTCGCGGGCGAAGTCCATCTCGTGCGTCACCAGGATCATGGTGCGGCCTTCGTCGGCCAGCTGGCGGATGACGCGCAGCACCTCGCCGACCAGTTCGGGGTCGAGCGCGGAGGTCGGCTCGTCGAACAGCATCACCTTCGGCTGCATGGCGAGCGCGCGGGCGATGGCGGCGCGCTGCTGCTGCCCACCGGAGAGCTGGACCGGGTAGCAATCGGCCTTGCCCAGGATGCCGACCTTGTCGAGCAGGCTTCTCGCGAGGTCGATGGCCTCGCCCTTCGGTACGCCAAGGACGTGTACCGGCGCCTCGATGACGTTTTCCAGGATGGTCATGTGGGTCCAGAGATTGAAGTTCTGGAACACCATGCCCAGGCTGTTGCGGATGCGGTCGACCTGCCGGGAATCGGCCGGCATGGTCCGCCCGCGTGCCGTCTTCATGGCGAGGGTCTCGCCGCAGATGGTGACGCGGCCCTCGTCAGGGACCTCCAGCATGTTGATGCAGCGGAGAAGCGTGCTCTTGCCCGAACCCGACGAGCCGATCAGCGTGATGACGTCGCCTTCGCGGGCGGTCAGCGACACGCCTTTCAGCACCTCCAGCGATCCGAACCGCTTGTGGATGCCGTCCGCCTGCACGGCGATGGTGGCGGCAGGGTTGGTGGGAGGGTGGCGGTGCCCCGGCCCGTCCTGGCCGACGCTGGCGATACGATCGATGGCGATGCGATGCTGGTCCATGCGGCGTCCCGTTTTCGTTGGGGACGCGGAGCATCCGTGAAGCAGATGGCGGCCGAAAGATGAAAAAGTGACGGAAGACTCGGGTAAACTTGCCAGATTGAAAGCTTGGTCTGCGCGGATTGGCAAGTCGGGAGCGGTCTACAGCCGGGCGCGGGTGCTGCGCGGGGTGTTCAACAGAAGGTTCGTCTCGCTGGTGGTGATGCCGGGAATGAGGCGGATTCGGCGCAGCACGCCGTCGAATTCCGGCAGGCTGGCGGCCGACAGTTCGACGATCAGATCCCAACGCCCGTTGGTGCTGTGGATCTCCATGATCTCGGGGAAGCCGCTGAGCGTCCGCACCACGCGGTCGGTCGCCTGCCCCTCCACCTCGATCAGCATGATGCCGCGCACCGGCGCCTCCACCGTGTCGGCGCGCAGGATCACGGTGTAGCCGGTGATGATGCCGGAGCTTTCCAGCCGCTCCATCCGCGAGCGCACCGTCGCCCGCGACACGCCGAGTTCGATGGCGAGGTCTGAAATGCTGCGGCGGCCGTCATGGCGCAGCAGGGTGATGAGCTTCTCGTCGAGCTGGTCGAGCGTCATTTTCGCAGTCCTTCGACATTCTGGAAAGCTTGGCTGTCCAGTTTGGTAGGCCCGATGGAGAGTTTTGTCAAATTGCCCTGTCCGTTCCGCCGGAAGCTTGTGGTTTGCTGGTGGAAGGAACAGGCAAGAGACCAAACAATGTCCTACCAGAAGACAAAGACGAAGCAGTGCCGGCTGGTCGGCGTGCCGGTGCAGGATGGGGCGGGCCGGCTGGGCTGCGAAATGGGACCCAGCGCCTACCGCACCGCCGGCATCGCGCGGGCTCTGTCGGACCTCGGCCACAGCGTGATCGATCTCGGCAACGTGGCGCCGGTGCCGCAGCGGCCGATGGTGCATGGCAACGCCGCGCTGAAATTCCTGCCGGAGGTGGCGGGCTGGACCGCCGCGCTGTCGCAGATCGCTTATGAGGCGAGCGCCGGGCAGGACGCCATGCCGATCTTCATGGGCGGCGACCACAGCCTTGCCGCCGGCACCCTGACCGGGCTGGCGCAGCGCGCCGCCGAGATGCGTCGGCCGCTGTTCGTGCTGTGGCTGGACGCGCATCCGGATTTCCACACGCTGGAGACGACGGAGAGCGGCAACCTGCATGGCGTGCCGATGGCCTATGCCACCGGGCGGAGCGGTTTCGACGGCTATTTCCCGCCGCCTCCGGCCCGGCTCGACCCCCACAATGTCTGCATGATGGGCATCCGCAGCGTCGATCCGGCCGAACAGCGGGCGCTGGAGACCTCCGGCATCACCGTCCATGACATGCGCAAGATCGACGAGCACGGCATCGTCGCCCTGCTGCGGCCGTTCCTGAAGAGGGTGGTGGAGGCGGACGGGCTGCTGCATGTCAGCCTGGACGTCGATTTCCTCGATCCCGGCATCGCGCCCGGCGTCGGCACCACGGTTCCCGGCGGCGCCACTTTCCGCGAGGCGCATCTGGTCATGGAGATGCTGCACGACACCGGTCTCGTCAGCAGCGTCGATCTGGTGGAGCTGAACCCCTTCCTGGACGAGCGCGGCCGGACCGCGACCCTGATGGTGGAACTGCTGGCGAGCCTGATGGGGCGCCGCGTTCTCGATTACCCCACCCGCAGTTTCTGAACGAACGGAGCGTCCGACAATGATTCCGAACCTGAACCTCGTTCCCTTCGTCAGCGTCGATCACATGATGAAGCTGGTGCTGCACATCGGCGTGGAGCGCTTCCTGACCGAGCTGTCGGCCTATGTGGAAGAGGATTTCCGCCGCTGGGAGAGCTTCGACAAGACGCCGCGGGTTGCCTCCCACAGCGCGGAGGGCGTGATTGAGTTGATGCCGACCAGCGACGGCCGCACCTATGGCTTCAAATACGTCAACGGCCATCCGAAGAACACGCGGGAAGGGCGGCAGACCGTCACCGCCTTCGGCGTGCTGGCCGATGTCGGCAACGGCTATCCGGTGCTGATGACGGAGATGACGATCCTGACGGCGCTGCGCACCGCCGCCACCTCCGCCGTTGCGGCCAAGCATCTGGCGCCGAAGGATGCGGCCTGCATGGCGATCATCGGCAACGGGGCGCAGGCGGAGTTCCAGGCGCTGGCCTTCAAGGCGCTGCTGGGCATAGGCAAGCTGCGGCTCTACGACATCGACCCGGCGGCGACGCAGAAATGCGTGCGCAACCTGCGTGACCAGGGTTTCGAGATCACCGCCTGCAAGTCGACCGAAGAGGCGGTGGAGGGCGCGCAGATCATCACCACCGTCACCGCCGACAAGCAGTATGCCACCATCCTGACCGACAACATGGTCGGGGCGGGCGTGCACATCAACGCGGTCGGCGGCGACTGCCCCGGCAAGACGGAACTGCACCGCGACATCCTGCTGCGCTCGGACATCTTCGTCGAATATCCGCCGCAGACACGGATCGAGGGCGAGATCCAGCAGCTGGCGCCCGACCATCCGGTGACGGAACTGTGGACGGTGATGACCGGGCAGGCGGTTGGCCGGCGCGACGCGCGGCAGATCACGCTGTTCGATTCGGTGGGATTCGCGACAGAGGACTTTTCCGCCCTGCGCTATGTCCGCGACAAGGTGGCGGAGACCGGGCTCTACGAGAATCTGGACATGCTGGCCGATCCGGACGAGCCGCGCGACCTGTTCGGCATGATCCTGCGCGCGGCCAAGCCGGCGCCGGTGGGCGAGGCGGCGTAATGATTGCCCTCTCCCGCCCCGGGAGAGGGAGGGGACCCACGAAGTAGGGAGGGTGAGGGGCAATCCGGACATGGATTTCTGAGCTTTGCGTCACCCCTCACCCTTCCCATGCTGCGCATGGGCCCCTTCCCTCTCCCGGGGCGGGAGAGGGACTTATCCCTCCCCCTCCGCCAGCGCCTGCTCCGCGCTGAGTTCCTCCAGGTCCAGTTCCGCTTCCAGGCGGTGGAGCACCGTGTCGTGGATGCGGCCGCCGCGGTGCAGGCCCAGGATCTCGGCGCGGGCGGCTCGGTTGGCGGCCAGGACGGCGGCGAAATGCTCGCGCCGGTCCTCCTGCAGCATGCCTTCGCTCTCGTGGAAGCGCTCGGCCATGGTGGCGCGGTGGGCGTATTGTTCGAGCAGGCGGGGGTGACGCTGGCGGCCGTCCGGCGTGCCGGAGCGCTTGCGCACCGCCTCCAGCGCGGCGCGGGCCATGCGGATGCGGGTTTCCGATTCCGACAGGGTCGGGCGCCGCTCCAGGGTGAAGCCGCCCAGCCGCATCTTGCGGATCAGCGGGGCGAGCGTGGTCGCCTGTCCCAGGATCGACAGCAGGATCACCGCCCAGGTGGTCGCCAGGATGATGTCGCGGCCGGGGAACTCCACGGGAACCGACAGGGCGACGGCAAGGCTGACCACGCCGCGGATCGCTGCCCAGCCCATGATCACCGGTACCGCCACCGACGGGTAGGGATCGCGGCGGCGTAAGCTTGGGAACAGGAAGCGCGGCAGGTAGGTCGAGGGGAAGAGCCAGGCGAAGCGCGACAGGACCATCGCCAGGGTGACGGCGACGATCATCGGCAGCAGATCGGTCAGGCCGGTACCGGCTTCCGCCAGCCGGCCCAGCACTCCGCGCAGCGACAGGCCGATGATGATGAAGACCATCGATTCCATCAGGAACACCGCCACCGCCCACACCGCGTTGGCGTGGGTGCGGAGTTGGGCGGTGAACACATCGTGCTGGCGCCGGCCCATCACCAGCCCGCAGCCGACGGTGGCGAGCACGCCCGACACATGCAGCGCCTCGCCGCCCAGATAGCTGCCCCAGGCGGCGAGGAAGCCACCGACGATGCTGAGCGGCACGTCGCGCAGACGACCCAGCAGCAGCGCGGCGACATGGCCGAAGACCACGCCGGCGGCCACCCCGCCGATCGCCAGCCACAGGAACTCCAGCGAGGCGTCGGCGGCGTCGAAGGTGCCGGTCATCCCGGCGGCGATGGCGATGCGGAACAGCACCAGCCCGGTGGCGTCGTTTACCAGGCTCTCGCCCTCCAGCAGGGTGACGATGCGCGGCGGCAGCGGCAGGCCCTTCAGAACCGCCTTGGCCGCCACCGCGTCGGGCGGCGACAGGATGGCCCCGAGCGTGAAGCAGGCGGCCCAGGGCAGCGACGGCATCACCAGATGGGCGGCCACCCCGATCGCCAGCGTGGTGAAGGCGACGGCGCCGACCGCCAGTTGAAGGATGATGCGCAGGTTGGCGCGGAAGTCGCTCCACACCGTGAAATAGGCGCTGGCGAACAGCAGCGGCGGCAGGAACAGCAGCAGGGTCAGGTCGGGATCGGGCGTGATCTCCGGCAGTCCGGGGACCAGGGCGAGCGCGATGCCGCCCAGCACCAGAACGGCGGACGGCGGCATGCGCAGACGCTTGGCCGCCAGTTCCAGCACGATGATCGCCGCCATCAGGCCAAGGACAAGTTCGAACTGACCGGATGGCGACATGCTGGGGGTCCGCTGTTCTGCTTCGGAAGAGTCGAGGGGATCAGGCGGCGGCCGGGGTGGCGGCAGCGGGATGCAGGGCGCAGGCGGCGGTACCGACCAGACCCAGCGCGCCGGCCAGCAGCAGCGGCGCGGCAAGGCCGCTGTGCGTCACCAGCGCGGCGCCGATGGCGGCACCGATGAAGATGGCGACGACGCTGCCGATGCGGCGGATCCAGTTGGTGTCGGCTCCGCCGGCCAGCCGGGAATCGGCCGCCAGACCGGTCAGTGTCAGGGTCAGCACCGTGGTGGTCAGGTCCGGCACCTTCAGCTGCCGGATGGTCGCATTGCGGAAGCCCATCGCCAACGCGGTCAGCAGGATGATGCCGTAGAAGCCGGCCGAGTGGCTGGCGGCTTCTCCACCCTGGCGCAGCCATGCCAGCAAGGCCGCCAGCCACAGCAGCCCGGCCTCGATGGCGGCGGCGCTCAGCAGCCAGCGACGCAGCGGACGGCCGACATGGGCCTTGCCGGTGCGGCCGGCGACCAGCGCGCCGATCAGGAAGGCGCTGATCGCCGTCAGATAGGGGGCGACGTCGAAACCCGGCGTGCCGGCGGCGGCGAAGCCGAGGAAGACGATATTGCCGGTCATGTTGGCGGTGAACACCTTGTCGAGGCCGAGCACGCTGGTGGCGTCGACCAGACCGGTCGTCACCGACAGCAGCATCAGCAGCCAGGGCAGCGGCGCCGCGACGGGGGGAGAGGACGGGGCCATGGCGTTCCCCTTTTTCAGTCGTTCGGGCCGAGGCGGCGGCGCATCCGCGAGATGATCGCCGCCAGGACGAAGCCGCCGACCAGACCGATATGCTCGAAGAAGGCGTTGGTGGCCATGAAGCGCTCCTGTCCCGCCATCGTCCAGAAATCATTGGCGATCAGGGCGGCCAGAACGGTGAAGACGCCGAGCGCGCCGGCACCGAGCCAGAGCGCGCGGTCCAGCAGGATCAGCAGCGGGCCGACCAGTTCGACCAGGATGGTCAGGGCCGCCCAGAGCGCCGGCGGGGTGAGGCCGAAATGCGCCTGTTCGGCAACGGCGCCCGGCCAGTCGGTGAGCTTCACCAAACCGCCGAGGAGGTAGGCACCCACCAGCGCCAGCCGGGCCAGCAGCCATGTGCCGTCCCAGTCCAGGATGCGATCGACGATGCGTTCCGCCGGGCGTTCGAAGGAGCGGAGGGTCATGGCGGGGGTGTTCCGGGTTGGGGAATCGCGGGATTCTCCCTCTCCCCCCGAGGAGAGGGTCGGGGTGAGGGGGATGCACAGGGAGGATTTTCGGGTAAGGGCCGCCGCGCGACCCCCTCACCCTAACCCTCTCCCCGGGGGGGAGAGGGGATCCGCTTTAGGGGAGAGAGGTCAAACCGCCCAGCAGCCACAGCCCAGCGCGCCCCAGAAGGATTGCACGTCGGCGGCCGGAACGTCGGTGGCATAGGCGGCAGCGTGGTCGTGGCCGTGGACGCCGCAGCCGGTGGCGCAGCCGCAGGCCGAGGCGAGCGCCTGGCGCTGGTCGCCCGAACCGGCATCGGCCGACTTGTAATAGCCGCCGAAGGTCCGCACCGGCGACCAGTCCGGCATCGGCTTGGGCAGTTGCGGCGCCAGCGGACCGAAATCGCCCTCGCCATGCACCACGGCGCCGCCGAGGATGGTCAGCACGGAGTTCAGATGGGCGATGCGGTCCTCGGAGACCGAGAAGAAATCGTCGGACAGCACGGCGAGGTCGGCGAGCTGGCCGGCCTTGATCTGGCCCTTCTTGCCCTGCTCGTTGGAGAACCAGGTGTTGGCCTCCGTCCACAGGCGCAGAGCGGTTTCGCGGTCCATCAGGTTGGCCTGGGGATAGAGGCCGAGCCCGCCCACCGTCTTGCCGGTCACCAGCCAGGACAGCGAGACCCACGGGTTGTAGCTGGCGACGCGGGTGGCGTCGGTGCCGGCGCCGACCGGCAGGCCGGCCGCCATCATCTTGGCGATCGGCGGGGTGCGTTCGGCCGCCTTGGTGCCGTAGCGCTCGACGAAATATTCGCCCTGGTAGGCCATGCGGTGCTGGACGGCGATGCCGCCGCCGAGCGCGGCGATGCGGTCGATGTTGCGGTCGCTGATCGTCTCGGCATGGTCGAAGAACCAGTGCAGCCCGTCGAAGGGGATGTCGCGGTTAACCTTCTCGAACACGTCCAGCGCGCGGCTGATGGTCTGGTCATAGGTGGCGTGCAGGCGCCACGGCCAGCGGTTCTCGGCCAGCAGGCGGATCACCGGTTCCAGATCGCCCTCCATGTTGGGCGGCATGTCGGGGCGGGCGACGCGGAAATCCTCGAAATCGGCGGCGGAATAGACCAGCATCTCGCCGGCGCCGTTGTGGCGGTAACTGTCGTCGCCGTCGCCGGGCTTGACCTTCGACGCCCAGCCGGCGAAATCGGACAGCTCCTCCTTCGGCTTCTGGGTGAACAGGTTGTAGCTGATGCGCAGAGTCAGCTCGCCGTCGGCATGCAGCTTTTCGATGATGGCGTAATCGTCGGGATAGTTCTGGTAACCGCCGCCGGCGTCGATCACCCCGGTCACGCCCAGCCGGTTCATCTCGCGCATGAAATGGCGGGTGGAGTTCAGCTGGTACTCGGGCGGCAGCTTCGGACCCTTGGCCAGCGTCGAATAGAGGATCGTCGCGTTGGGCTGGGCCAGCAGCAGGCCGGTCGGATTGCCGGCGGCGTCGCGCACGATCTCGCCACCGGGCGGATTCTGGGTGTCCTTGGTGTAGCCGACGGCGCGCAGGGCCGCGGCGTTCAGCAGGGCGCGGTCGTAGAGATGCAGGATGAAGACCGGCGTGTCGGGCGCGGCGGCGTTCAGCTCCTCGATGGTCGGCAGGCGCTTTTCCGCGAACTGGTGTTCGGTGAAGCCGCCGACGACGCGGACCCATTGCGGCGCCGGGGTGATGGCCGCCTGCTGCTTCAGCATCGCCATGGCGTCGGCGAGGCTCGGCACGCCGTCCCAGCGCAGCTCCATGTTGTAGTTCAGGCCGCCGCGGATGATGTGCATGTGGCTGTCGATCAGCCCGGGGATCACACGCCGGCCCTTGGCGTCGATCACCGTCGCCTGGGGCGCCGCGGCGCGCACCTCGGCCTCCGTGCCGACGGCGAGAAAGCGGCCGTCGCGGATGGCGATGGCGCTGGCCTGCGGGTTGGCGCGGTCGAGCGTGGTGACCTTGGCGTTGACGAGGATCAGGTCACCAGTGGGTGCGGTGTTCGGCATGGCGGCATTCCCGGGTCTGGACGCGAGGGTGGACAGCAGCGGCGCGGCGAGCAGCGAGGCGGCGGCGCTGCCCGCCATCGCCTTGCGGCGGCTGATGGCGGGAGGGGCGGGCGGCATCATGCCTTCTTTCCCTTGCCGGCCTCGTCGGCCTGAACCAGATCGGCCGGCGGCTTGTCGGCTCCGGCCTGCGGACCCAGCACATGGCGGGCGCAGTCGGTCTGGATGAAGGCGACGACCGGTTCGCCGGCGATCATGCGCTTGACCACCGGCACCACCTGCTCGCCGACCAGCATGCCGAGCAGTCCGATCAGCGCGATGGTCGGCGGTGCCGGCGAGCGGACGCCGATCAGTGCATAGATGACGCCGACCAGGATACCGGCGCCGGCCGAAAGGAGATAGGGCATCATGGGTCCGGTCTCCCGGTCTGTAGATTGGGGCCGGTGCCCGGCCGGAACCGGGCACCGGGGACAGGATCAGGCGTGCCGATTACGCATGTTCGTGCGCGGCGGCGCCGGTCACCTTGTGCGCGAACTCGCCGCGCTGCGGGGCCTTGTGGACCATGGTGTAGGCGTAATCGACGCCCATGCCGTAGGCGCCGAAATGCTCGCGGACGATGTTCATCACGCCGTCATAGGTGCCGCGCTTGGCCCAATCGCGCTGGATTTCCAGCAGGACGTTGATCGAGGTGATGGAATGGGCGCCGGCCTGCTCCATGCGGCGAACCGCGGCGTCGTGGGCCTCCTTGGAGGTGCCGCCCGAACAATCGGTGACGATGTAGACCTCGAAGCCTTCCTCGATGGCGCACAGCGTCGGGTACAGCAGGCAGGCTTCGGTCCACAGCGCGGCGATGACCAGCTTCTTCTTGCCGGTCGCCTTGACGGCGGCCACCAGCTCTTCCGAATCCCAGCTGTTCATCGAGGTGCGCTCGATGGGGTCCTGCTTCAGGACGTCCATCAGCTCCGGCCAGATGTAGCCGGAGAAGCTCTCGGTCTCCACCGCGGTCACGATGGTCGAGGCGCCGAACAGCTTGGCCGTCTTGGCGAGCGCGATCGTGTTGTTCTTCAGCTGCTGGCGGTCAATGTTGACAACGCCGAAGGACATCTGCGGCTGGTGATCGATGAAGATGAAGACGGTGTCGTCGGCGTTGATGAGCGACTTGGCCGGGAAGGTCATGATCGTTTCCTGTTCCGTGTGGATTTTGAAGGGGTTGGCTGCCGTTTTCGTCGGCGGCGTCGTCTGAAAGGATATTGGCACATTCCGGGATTTTGGAACAATTCTACCAATCAGAACATAATTGTTGCTGTTTGGAGGACAGTGTCCCGGTTTCCCGGTTACGCGCGGATGAAGGCCAGCAGTTCCTCGTTCACGAGGTCCTTCTGGGTGGTGCACATGCCGTGCGAACCGCCGGCGACGACCTTCAGCGTGCCCTTCGGCAGCATCGCCGCGGCGGCCTTGCCGGTGGTGGCGAGCGGGACGACCTGATCGTCGTCGCCATGGAGCACCAGCGTCGGGACGATCATCTTCTTCAGATCGTCGCGCTGGTCGGTCTCGGAGAAGGCCTTGATGCATTCATACTCGGCCTGAAGCCCGCCCATCATGCCCTGCAGCCAGAAGCTGTCGATGACGCCCTGCGAGACCTTGGCGCCGGGCCGGTTGTAGCCGTAGAAGGGGATCGTCAGGTCCTTGAAGAACTGCGACCGGTCGGCCTTCACGCTGGCACGGATGCCGTCGAACACCTCCAGCGGAACGCCTTCCGGGTTCCAGTCGGTTTTCACCATGATGGGCGTGATGGCGCCGATCAGCACCGCTTTGGCGACGCGCGACACGCCGTGGCGGCCGATGTAGCGCGCGACCTCGCCGCCGCCGGTGGAGTGGCCGACATGGACGGCGTTCTTCAGGTCCAGCGCCTCGGTCACCGCGGCCAGATCGTCGGCGTAATGGTCGAGATCGTTGCCGAAGCCGGGCTGCGACGAGCGGCCATGGCCGCGGCGGTCATGGGCGATGGTGCGGTAGCCATGCTGGGCCAGGAACATCATCTGGTCTTCGAAGGCGTCGCCGGTCAGCGGCCAGCCATGGCTGAAGACCACCGGCTGGCCGGTCTGCGGACCCCACTGCTTGACGTAGATTTGGACGCCGTCCTTGGTGGTGACGTAGCTGCCCTGGAGCATCGGTTTCGTTCCTTTGGTCGGGTCTTGGCGGGTGGCCATCTTTTCGGCCGCGGCGGCGGTGCCGGGGAGCGCGCCCAGCAGGCCGCTGCCCGCAACGGCGAGGGCGGCGCTGCCGGAAAGGACCGTCCGGCGGGAGGGATGGAAGTCCTGGATGGTCATGCGTGGTCCGTTCCTGGCCGGGCCGGCAGGACCGGCTCCGGCTGTCTTGATGAACGGATGGTACGGAAAGGGCGGAGAGGGTGATTGCCTCTTCGGAACGGCTTTTGCCGGTTCTGCGCATCGCGCTGTCGGGAACGCAAAAAGCCTTGAATCCCCTCTCCCCCCTGGGGAGAGGGTTAGGGTGAGGGGGACGCATTGGGAGGATCAGGGGGATATGCGGCGCCTTGCATTTCTTGCAAAGCCACGCAGTGCGCCCCCCCCCCCC